>JANPIG010000998.1:0-7872 GCA_031424875.1 Cytophagales bacterium | reverse complement strand
AATATTATTGGTTTTAAATGGATGTTCAAAAGATTTTTTGACAGAAACCAATCCAAATGCATTAGCAAGCGAAACTTTTTGGAAAACATCAGCAGATGTTGATAAAGCATTCGCAGGCGTATTTTCTCAATTACAATCAGTTGATTTATATAATGGTAATTCAAGTGGGCAGAATGCCGGGGTTTACCGCTTAGATTTTATTTCTGACAATGGTTATTGTAATTATGATTTTATTAACGGAGCCTCAATCGCCAGAGGTGACTATTCTCCTACCGAAGGACTTGTCAATAATTTTTGGACGGCCAACTATAAAATGATTCAGAGAAGTAATGATTTTTTGGCCAATGTTGATCGTGTAAAGTTAGTTACAGAGGGGAATAGAAATACAATGAAAGCGGAAGTTCGATTTTTACGTGCCTTAGCTTATCATCATTTGGCCATGTGCTATCGTGATGCTCCTTTAATCACGGCTCCTCAAACCTTAGAGAATTCCAAAGTTGCGAAAAATACAAACAAAGAATTAGTTGATTTTATAACCAATGAGTTAATCTCTATAACCGCAGGTAATGATTTATCAGTTTCTGTTCAAGCAGGTCGTGTATCAAAAGGTGCCGCCCTTGCTTTGCTTGCCAGATTTTATTTATATAATAAAAAATATACGGAAGCAGCCGAAACGGCCAAAAAAGTAATGGATCTAAATGTTTATAATTTAGCTACTCCTTATTCTGCACTCTTTAAATTAACAGGAGAAACCAGTAAGGATATTATTTTTGCGGTTCAATATGCAGGACCAGGGCTTGCAGCAGGGGTTGGAGCAATTTATAACGGTTACTTTCCAGCAGCTCCTCAAGTGCATACAGTGGCACTCCCAAATCTGGCAGATGATTTTTATTGTACCGATGGGCTACCCATCTCTAAATCTCCTTTGTTTAATCCAACGAATAAATTGCTCAACCGAGATCCTCGCTTTGATGCTACCGTCTTGACTACAAGGTCGCTATTTAAAGGTGCAACCATTTTGCCGGCCAACCTTGCTCCAACCAACTACCGCCTGAGAAAATGGGCAGATGAAAGTGCCGCAAATTCAACAAATGCTTTTGATAATGCACAAGATTTTTACGTGTTTAGATATGCTGAAGTATTGCTGACAAGAGCCGAGGCTTTATTGGAATCTGGGAGCTATACTGAGCAAGGTGTTCGAGATTTAATTAATCAGGTACGAATCAGAGCTACCATGCCAAAAGTTGAGAGTGTGGAAGGAACTGGTCTGACAAAGCAACAATTAATTGATATAGTTAGGCATGAAAGAAGGGTGGAAACGGCTTTTGAAGGTTTACGTTTTTATGACCTCAAACGTTGGGGAATCTTAAAAGAAAGAACTGTTGATGCTTATATGAGTATAGATAAAACTCAAGCACCAGCTATTCAAAACCGCATGTTTATTACTTCTAAACATTATGTTTGGCCTATTCCTCAACGTGAAATTGATATAAATAATGCTTTAACTCAACATTCTGAGTGGAAATAATTTGATATCTAAAGACCATATCAAAATGAAATCGATGCTTAAAATGCCTTGTTAAGAACTCAATCTGAAAAACTGTATGAATCTAAATATATTCATAAAATATTTGCTCCTATTCTGGTGTGTTTTGCCTAACGCAAATGCACAAATGAATAAACGTAATATCCCTCAAAAACCGAATGTGCTTTTTATCCTCGTAGATGACCTCGGACTAAAAGATTTGAGTTGTACCGGAAGCAAATTTTATGAAACACCCAATGTGGATAAAATTGCGGCAGATGGAACGATATTTACACAAGGGTACGCTTGCAGTGCCGTATGTAGTCCTTCGAGGGCAAGTATATTGACTGGCAAATTTACAGCCAGACACGGTATCACCGACTGGATTGGAGCTAAATCAGGGATAGATTGGCGAACCGAAAAGCGATTTGATAAATTATTGCCTGCCGAGTACGTACAAGAATTGACCAAATCTGAAATGCTTTTGCCAGAAGTCTTAAAATCCCATGGCTACCAAACTTTCTTTGCAGGAAAATGGCATTTAGGAGATAAAGGTTCTTATCCAGAAGATCACGGTTTTGAGCTTAATAAAGGTGGTTGGGAAGTGGGAAGTCCAAAGGGTGGCTATTTTTCACCTTGGGAAAACCCTTCTCTACCAAATATCAAGTCTGGCGAGAACCTTTCAATGCGTCTTGCCAAAGAAACGTCAGCATTTATTGAACAACAAAAAGAAAAACCATTTTTTGCCTTTTTATCATTTTATGCTGTTCACGGGCCCATCGAAACAACGGAAGAGAAATGGAAAAAATACCGAGCAAAAGCTGAGAAGAATATAGTACAACAAACTGGGTATGTCATGGAAAAGGTTTTGCCAATTCGGCGAGTGCAAGACAACCCAATTTATGGTGGTTTGGTTGAGGACATGGATGATGCTGTGGGTGAAGTATTGAACACCTTGAAACGATTACATTTGGACGAAAATACGATTGTTATTTTTACATCGGATAATGGAGGAGTTTCATCTGGAGATTCTTTTTCAACCTCTAATTTGCCATTTCGAGGGGGAAAAGGATATCAATGGGAAGGTGGGATTAGAGTGCCTTATTTTGTAAAAATTCCTTGGTTGAAAAATAAAACTTCCAGCATCGAATTTCCCGTAACTGGAGCTGATATTTTTCCTACAATTTTAGCATTTGCTAATATTCCGCTTTTGCCAAAACAACATCAAGACGGAGTTAACTTGAAACCTTTATTTGAGGGTAAATTATTAGAAGATAGACCTCTATATTGGCATTACCCTCATTATGGAAATCAAGGTGGTGAACCAAATTCAATCATCAGGGATGAAAATATGAAGTTGATTCACTATTGGGAAGACGGACACGATGAACTTTATGACCTTAAGAAAGACCCTTATGAACAACACGATTTAGCTTTAATCAATAAAAAGCAAACACAAAGTTTGAATAGAAAAATGTTTTCTTGGTTAAAAACTAATCATGCTAAATATCCTATTTTAGACAGCGAATTTAACCTCGAATTGGCTCATAAAAGACATAGAAATAATGTAGAAGTTTTGATGCCAAAACTTGAAAAAGAGAGGTTGAATTTTCTAAGAAAGGATTATAGCCCCAACGAAAATTGGTGGGAAAGTAAAACTACTATAGATTAATTTTACCTTGTTTAGATAACAGCTTCTATTTTAATAATTTTATTTAAAAGCAATGAACATACTAAAAACGTTTGCATTATTATTTACATTTTATCTATTCACTATTCAAAATGTAAAATCACAGGCAACTCTCCAAAAACCCAATATTATTTTGATTTATGTGGACGATCTGGGTTATGGGGATATTGGTGTAAACGGTGCTGTGGGAGTAAAAACCCCCAATATTGATTTTATGGCCAAAAATGGAGTGAATTTCAGTGATGCACATTGTTCAGCTTCAACCTGCACGCCCTCTCGATATTCTTTACTCACCGGCAGTTATGCTTTCAGAAGCAAAGCCGCCATCTTACAGGGCGATGCTCCTCTTTTGATAAATCCCAAAAAAGGCACTTTGCCAAGTATGCTCAAAAAAGCAGGCTATACCACTGGGGTAATCGGAAAATGGCATTTGGGCTTAGGAAATGGTACGTTGGATTGGAATAATGAGATTAGTCTTGGTCCCCGGGAGATAGGCTTTGATTATAGTTTTTTAATTCCTGCAACGGGCGATAGAGTACCATGCGTATTTGTTGAAAACCAAAAAGTTGTAGGTTTAGATCCCAACGATCCCATAAAAGTAAGTTATGGCGAAAAGTTAGAGGGTTATCCAATAGGGTTGGAACATCCTGAATTATTAAAAATGGAAACCGATACACAACATAAAAACTCAATAATTAATGGAATTAGCCGTATTGGTTATATGAGTGGGGGTAAAAAAGCACTTTGGAAAGATGAAGATTTCCCTTTCATTTTGACGGACAAAGCGACTCGTTTCATTACTGATAATAAAAAAAAGCCATTTTTCTTGTTTTATTCCTATCACGATATTCACCAACCACGATTACCCCATCAAAAATTTCAAGGCAAAAGCCCCATGGGAGCACGGGGGGATGTAATTGCTCAAATGGATTGGTGTACAGGCGAAATCATGAAAAAACTGAAAGCCGAGGGTTTGGATAAAAATACCATGATTATTTTTTCGAGTGATAATGGGCCTATTTTAAATGATGGTTACTTAGATAATGCCGTGGAGATGCTCGGTACTCATAAACCTGCTGGCATTTATACAGGCACTAAATATTCTATTTATGAAGGTGGAAATCGGATGCCAACCTTTGTTTATTGGAAGGGAACTGTCAAACCTAAAAGGAGTAATGCTTTGTTATCGCAAATTGATTTGTATGCTTCATTAGCAGCGTTGTTAAAGCAAGAAATACCTAAAGGAGATGCACCAGATAGTCAAAACTTCATAGATTCTTGGCTTGGAAAGTCAGATAAAGGTAAAGATTTTATGTTGGAAGAAGGTTACACCTATGCTATCCGTAAAGGTGATTGGAAATATATTAAACCAACGAAATCCAAAGGGCAAGATTTTATGAAAAATAAACAAATTGATAGTGGACACCGAGAAGAAAAAAGACTATTCAATCTTAAAATTGATATCAAGGAAACAAAAAATATAGCCACTGAAAACCCCGATATTTTAATGGAATTAGAACAAAAATTGGAGGAAATTATCAGTAAAAATTAAGGTGTACTTTTAATTTAATTACTTGCGAAGCAGTTTTATCAACTCTTCGCAAGTAACATTTTTTTTATTCCAGAATAATGCTTACTTGATATAGGCTTCTTCGGCAAAATTAATCTATTTTTTATTTACCAAAAACTGTTTACTAATCTCATCATAAACCGCCAGAAGATTATTTGATTTTCCGTCATGGTCGAAGAACATTTCCCACGTGCTGAGTGGCTCCCAAATGCACGTGCCTTTGCCTCTGCCGTTGGGTACTTCAAAGGCAATTTTATTCACTTCTTCTTTCAATTGCGAATATTCAACCACGATTACATCTTTATTGTAACGAGTCGAAAGATTGCTCAAATTATCTCGCAAATCATCCAGTGTACCGTGCCATTTTGGATAATATGATTCACCAATAACGTCAAACGGCACGCCACGAGCCACCATATTATCAATAAAACTGATGGATTCGTGGTTTTGTCCGCCCAAGGCTACGTGTAGCATCATTTGCGTATTTGGCTCAACTGATTTCACCGCCGCCGTTCCAGCATTGAGTAATTGTGCCAAGCCATCGGGGTTGTTTACATTGCCATCGGGCCAAACAATTCCGTGATTTATTTCATTACCAATTTGCACCATATCAGGGCTTGTCCCTTGATTTTTAAGTTCTTGCATTACTTTTTGGGTGTAATCGTAGAGTGCTTTTTTCAAGTCTGTAAACGACAAACCTTCCCATGCTTTGGGTTTATGCTGCTTTCCTGGATCCGCCCAAGTGTCGCTGTAATGGAAGTCGAGTAATAATTTCAAACCCGCATCTTTCACTCTTTTTGCCATTTTTTTCGTGTTTCCCAAATCGCAAAAACCTTTTGTTGGTGAATACCCTTTTTCATTCGCAGGGTCGTTAAAAATGCGTAAACGGACATAATTAATGCCATGTTCTTTCAAAATCTGAATGGCATCTTTTTCAACGCCTTTATCCGAAAATCTCAAACCTCTATCTTCCAATTGTGGTAAAAATGAAATATCTGCCCCAAGCATTTTATCTACTGATTTGGCTGAAAAGCCATTTAGTTGATAATTTTTATCCATATTTATCGAAGCAACTTTATCGGGAGAAACCGTAACAATATCCGTATTTCCTGCCAATAATCCGGCCGATTTTGCTTCAAATTTTATCATATCGGGCGTTGTTCCTGCCTGTATAATCACCTGACAATGACCATTGAATAAGGCTCTTTGCCACATTCCATCCGCACATTTATCGGGTTCGTGGCTACTTGGGTCGCCGTTACCAACGCCAATAATCTTGCCGTTTCCTTGTAATGAAAATTTAATCAAATTATCGGCATCGGGCACTTCTCGTCCTTCTCCATCCACCACTGAAATATTGATTACGGTGGCATCTTTTCCATCCGCCAAAGTGGTTGTTTTGTTAGGCGTAACCACCACTTCAAAAGGCAAACCAGTCGTTTCTACTTTTGCTGTGAGTTTTTTACCCTTTTTATAGGCAATGGCTTCCAACTTCCCCGCTTCATAATTCACCGACCAGTTCAAATGACTATTTCGAGGCATTTCTTTTTTACCAAGACTTTTTCCGTTCAAAAACAATTCTACATTATCAGCATTTGAGTTCACCCAAACATCAATGGGTTGTCCCCGTTTTTCTCGCCAATTCCAATGCGGAGAAATGTGCAGAACGTCTTTATCCGTCCACCAAGATTGATAATAATAATAAATATTTTTGGGAAATCCGCACGCATCCATTATGCCAAAATGTGAACTGATGTTGGGCCATTTATAAGGGGTTGGTTCACCCCGATAATCAAAACCTGTCCACACAAATCCACCCAACCAATAGTCATTTGGGGCAGCTAATTTCCACCAATCTTCCGCTTTACTCGCCCACCAAGGAGCCGTAATATCTTGGTCGGGAAGATAGGCTCTGAGTGAATCTTTCTCATAAATACCTCTCGTAGTAACCGTACTGCCCATTTCTGTACCAATAATTGGCTGATTTGGATGGTCTTTATGATAGGCATCAACACCTTTTTCTCTATAATTAAATCCTCTTACGGGAATCACCTCATTCACGCCTTTGAATACATTGGCAAGGTCGGCGGCGTAAGTGCAAGTGCGAGTTGGGTCTAATTGTTTTTGTTTAGCAATTAATGTCATCGCTACTCTTTTTCCATTGGTATTGGTCTGAATATAGCCTTCTTCGTTGCCAATACTCCACATAAAAACAGAAGCACGACTGCGGTCACGCTTCAATAAACGTTCAAATTGATTGAGATTTTCAGCACCACTATTGAGCAATCGGTTTTCATCCATAACCAACATTCCGAGGCTGTCGCAAGCATCTAAAAGTTCTGGCGTTGGGGCATTGTGACTGGTTCGATAGGCATTTACGCCCATGTTTTTGAGTAAACTTACCCGATAATATTGCAAATAATCGGGTAAAGCCGACCCTACCCCTGCGTGGTCTTGATGGTTATTGGTACCATAGATTTTGGTATATTTTCCGTTTAAAAACAGACCATTTGGCTTGATTTCTATGGTACGAATTCCAAATCTGATGGTTTTTTTATCAATCACCTGCCCAAATTGCTTTAATTCTACTATAACTCGATACAAATAAGGGTCTTCGAGCGACCATAATTTTGGCAAATTCAAAGACAATAATTGCTTCGTAATTTTCTCTTCGTTTACATTAGCAGTGAAAGATTCTTCGGCAGATTTTGCCACAGTTTTTCCAGTTCTATCAACCAATGAAGTGGAAATGGAGTAAGGCATAGCGGTAAAATTTTCATTGGCAACGGTTGTTTCTACGGTAATATTTGCCTTGTTATTTTGTACGTTTGAATAGGCAAAAATTCCGTCTGCAATGATGTGCGTATTGTTGTATTTATTCAACCAAGCGTGTCTGTAAATGCCAGCACCTTCATAAAACCAACCTTCATATTGCGAAGCATCCGCCCGAACAACGATAACATTATCCTTGTCATAGTTGAGGAAATCGGTAATATCGTAGTTTACGCCAACGTATCCACTTTTATTATTGCCCAAATAAAAGCCATTTACCCAAATATTGGCATCTCTGAAAATACCATCAAATTG
>JANPIG010000997.1:0-1893 GCA_031424875.1 Cytophagales bacterium | reverse complement strand
TTCTACTCTACATATTAACACTTTTTCCTAAAGCCAAACCTACCTCTACTATCTATGTAGTAAAATATTCCCTTAAAATCTACCCTATCCTACCTATGATGTGATTGCAAAAACAAAAAAACGGCCAGGAGAAACTCCTCGCCGTTTACAGATCACTTAAACTCTATATTATGAAAAAAACTTAATATACAAACTCAAAAAAATCGATAACTCACCCCCACACGCCCACCCAAAGCATTAGGAATATTAACATCCGATGTACTGGTAATTTTTGAAATAGGAGACTGATAAAATACTTCTCCTCCCAAAGTGAAACGCTTAGATAACTGCATATTCAATCCTACATTTCCTCCTACTAATTGCATCATGGATTGCTGTGATTTTACAATCGTTTGCATATTAATATTGGGATCTTCATAAGAATATTCAATGTTGTAGTGTGTAGGAATTCGAAAACTCCAATTTAGTCCACAATAAGGCTTAATTTTTTCACTAAATAACAGGTTATATCTCAAACCCACACCAATCTGAACGGATGAAAACCGAGGAATCTCAACCTTTCTTAATGGTGGAGTTAGACCTCCATTGGGTTTAGGATTAGGAGGTGGTCCAAAACGGTCAAACTTATCTTTTCTATCATAACCCAACGAGAAATTATTCTGCTGAACATCAAATACCATACCCCAGCGCTCTCGTCCTTTACTATTATGATACCCCAAAACTGCTCTAAGACCTACGTTAAAGCCTTTAGCCCGTTCAAATTCATCACCTTCCAATTGTTGAACGCCTGCCAAAGCACCCAAAGTAATAGACTTAGGAATCAAAGAAAATTGATTCTCCTCTATTAGTGAATCCTCTGCAATATTTTCTCCCTTATAAGAAGAAAAGTCTTTTGGATTACTCATTTTAGCCAAATTCACTACTCCTTTCCCCTCCAATTCATTCAATCCAATAAATTTTTCTCTTTCTAAAACTATTTGATTTTCAGTATTGGTTTTATCATATTTTTCGTAATAAATATTGTTTAAATTATTGGTTAAATTATTATTATTTTCGGGTAAGGTTTCTCGGACTATTTGCCTCACAACAATGTGTCTGTAAATAGTATCATGCACAATAATCGGAGGAGAAATTTCCTCTATTTTCGAGGGCTTCTTTTCATAAGCACTCACCAACTGGCTTTCCAAATTTTTCACATGATTTTGCGTTTGTTTTAATTGATAAAACATCGTGGCAGAAACCCCCAACAATAAACCACCCAACACAGGCAATGCCCACATCAGTCGGGTTAATTTTCTTTTTAAATCATGCCTGTCCAAAGCTCCTTCCATGGCTCGCCAGTCGCTACTGGTAAAGTCAGGGAGTTTGGAACTATAAAGTTTATCAAAATCTTGCTCGTCCATATTATTCACTAAATAAAATCAATTCCTGTAATTTTTTTCTTGCCTTATGCAAATTAGATAGCGAAGTGCCAACTGAAATATTTAGCATTTCGGCAATTTCTTTATGTTCAAAACCTTCTATGACGTAAAGGTTAAAAACTGTTCTATATGAAGGCGATAATTGCTGAATTAAATGTCCAATCTCTTCTACTGAAAATTTACCGAATAAATCCATCTCAAAGCCGATATTTTGAGCTTCTTCAATTTCAGCAGTAGGCACATTCTGATGCGATTTTCTGAGGTAATTGATGCACGTATTTATCAATATCCGTTTAAACCAGCTTACAAAAGGGTATTCGGGTTTATATTGGTCAATATTTGTGAAAACCTTCATAAAACCATCATTCAGCAATTCACGAGCAACCTCAATATCTGCTACATATCGTATGCACACAGAAAGCCCAAAACGATAAAAGCCTTCATAAAGCTCTCGCTGGGCATTTCGGTCGTG
>JANPIG010000996.1:0-3008 GCA_031424875.1 Cytophagales bacterium | reverse complement strand
TTTTAGCATTATAAAAGTATTCGTTCAACAAAGGAATAACCTTCTTATTCATTGTTTTAACGAAATCCAATTCTTCACCATCTTTAGGCATAAAATAGGAATGTCCAATCGTGAAATCTATTCCTTTTTTAGCGATAATTTGCTCATTTAAGGCTTCAAAGAAAGTTCTATACTTTGAGCTAACTTTCGATGAATCAGGATATAAGGCCGAAAATTCAAATCGTCTTCTCAAGGCAATATCCAACAAGGCAATTGATTTATCTGCTGTGTTCATCGTCCCAATAATATAAAGGTTTTTAGGAACGGTAAATTTGGTATGTCCGTCTGGTAATCTTACTTCCATTGCATGGTCATTGCCCCAACGTTTATCTTCCTCAATTAAAGTAATTAACTCGCCAAATACTCGTGAAATATTAGCTCGGTTGATTTCATCAATGATAATTACATAGTTTTGAAGAGAGATTTTCTTTGTTGTAATTGTTGAAGGTAGCTTTTGGGAATCTACAAAACTCCTAAACTTCTTGACCATCGTAAAATACCAAGAAATATGCTGTTTCGCTAATCCTGATATTTCAGAATTTAACAGAGCGGATTTTCGGTCTTTAGCATTTTCGTCCTTATACAACAAAATAATATCCCTGAACTTCATTTGGATACCTTTTGTGTTATGATTCCAGTTATGGCCAAGATAAACAAAAGCGTCCTCTCTCACTTCAATGATATTTACGGCATCTGAAATTGAGTATAGTCCATTATCCTCCAAAGCTTCAGCAACAGAGTTTTTAAAACTATCGAATAATTCTTCTAAACCTTTTTCTTGCTCAATAACTTCAATAGGCTTTTGACTATCCTCATAATTTTTCAAAGCCCTCTGACATATTTTATAAAATATACCTTCGTGTCTATTAAAACTAAGTCCATCGTTTTCATTGAGGTCTGGCTTAATGCCAACTACAAAATCTTCATAGCTATAATTTTGATGAAACGTAATAAAATCAAGCTGACGGTCTTCACTTTTTGCCAACTCGTTTTTGAACCATTGCTTTGCACCTTCATAACCATCTTTTTTAAATGCAACATCACCTTTGATTGCTCTGTAAGCTAATTCTATGGTTGAGTAAGTTTTTCCAGTCCCAGGAGGGCCATATAGAATTTGGTTTAGAGGTTGATTAATATCAATACTTAAATTGACAGGTATGACAGGAGAACCATCTATGGGAGGGGTAGGATCAATTGGAGGATTACCATACTTTTGGATTCTTCTATCTTTTTTCTCTTTAAAAAATTTAAATTCATCTTCCGTAATTTTATGACCAGTAAATGAAGGAAATTCTAATTTTACTTTAGCCAGCTCTTCATTTACTATTGGGATAAATATATCTAAATCTTTCTCAACATCAATAAAAAGGTCTTCAATGTTTTTGTATTCAGGGTTTCTTGGTCGGATTTTGCACCATTCCATTTTATTAGTCTCTCCACTTTCTTCATAAGTTGGGAAAGCAATTTTAAAACGAGATTTTAATTTTTTTGCAAGTGAAAGAGCGGCAATATTTTGCTCTTCCTCTGGATTTCTCGTCTGATTTACTTCAAAAGAATACCATAAATCTGAACTTTTAGAAAAACCAAAAAATAGATTAATCATGTCTGATGAAGAACCTGGATAATAAACAGGAATTGTCCAGAAGGTTGTACCAAAATATTTTGATACTTCTGTACCAATAAAATAATCTAATTCTGCCCCTTTTGAGCCTTTCTGACGAAGGGAAAAGGTGAAGGTTGGGTCGTTTTGATTTTTGGCCATTAACCAGTCGAAAACTGCTTTTTCGTATTCTTTGTAGGTGAGCATTTTTACGAATTTTATAAGTGTTTTAAAACATTCCTAAAGTATCCAAACCTGTCTGAATACTGTCAATTACTTCCTCCAAGTTACTTACATTATATTCATATTCACCACCTTTTGAACTCGATTGGAAGTTTTCGGGTAAGTTATCATACTTCTCCTGTTCCTCATCTTTAATTTCTTCTATGCGACTAAGCAAATCAGCAATTTGGTCTGAAATTTTAGATAGTTCTTTGCGTTGTTTCTGATTCATTTTTCAAGTTATAATGGTGATTATTAATGTCTTACAAACTGTTTTGTATTTATTTCGTAGATAAAAATATCTATACATTTACTGTAATATTTGAAATTTATCCAATATTCATACAGGTTGAAGGCATGAATAAATGATTGTAATAGTAACAATAAAAAAATATTTTAAGGATTTTTCAATTACTTTTGAAAACAATGTAAAATAAACTTTGTCAAAAATGTGTAAAAACTCATTAAAATTTCAATAATGGGTTTAACTTGATACTGTATATGCGATTTATGGGTATCTAATAATTTTTATAAAATGCTTCACCAACGAATTTGGTAAATTCTTCAGTCTTGCTCATACCTCTACTTACTACTTGAAATGGTTCAAGTCGTGAGATTTCAGTTTGTAAATCTTTAGCTGTTTTGGCACTACAACCTAAAATGTCTTGTATTTCTTTAGCTGATGCTCCATCGCATTGAAAAATGTAAGAAAACTCTAATAGCTCTTGGAAATTAAAAAACTTTTGCTGGTAGTCAGACGGAGACTGAGATGCAAAGAATACAACAATTCCTTTTGAGCGACCTTCACGGATGATTTTTTCAAGAAATATATTCTTTTGACTTAAATAATTATGTGCTTCATCTATTAATAATATCGTTCGGATTGTTCTTCGGCCATCTTTGATTGGGCTATCTGGTAGTGCTGCCATTTCTTTATATAGCCTTTCTATTACCAAATAACCTACTAACTCTTTCAAAACAGGCATTTTATGTACATCTATAATCATGGTTCGATTACTAATTTTATCTATTGGCGGAACTACCGAACCATGGGACCAAAACAAATTAAAATTGGCTAAATCTCTCAAAACTTCAATTAAAGTATCGTCGTTTTTACCTTCTTCTTCGTAGAGTGCTAATGCTATTC
>JANPIG010000995.1:0-3456 GCA_031424875.1 Cytophagales bacterium | reverse complement strand
CCACTCTTCAATTCCTTAGCAAACAAAGCCCTTTCAATCTCGTTTCTCATTGATTATAAATTGGTAATAGCCTATTTTTTACTGTTCCTTTTCACAGGATTTTTAGCTGGGTTTTATCCTGCCTTGGTACTCTCAAAATTCCGTCCAGTCGATACACTTTATGGTCGTTTTAAGTTTTCCAATAGAAATTATCTACAAAAAGGATTAGTCGTTTTGCAATTTTCATTGGCAGCATTTATGATGATGGCAACCCTTATTTTGTACTCTCAATTTGACTTCTTGATGAAAGTAAACTTAGGCTATGACGATAAAAATGTAGTAACCCTTGAAACAGGGAGAATGACTATTGCCGAGACTGAAATTTTCAAAAATGAATTATTGAAAAACTCTGATATTCAGCAAGTTGCCCCTAAAAATGGAGGAGGTTGGTTTACGGTGGCAAACGTAAATAACAAGCAAGAAATTAATTTTGCTATGGATATAATAGACAAGGATTATCTATCAACTTTTAAAATTCCCCTTGCAAAAGGTAGAAATTTCTCGACAGATTTCCCTTCTGATTCTTCACAATCTGTACTCGTAAATGAAGCATTTGTGAAAAAGGCAGGTTGGAAAAACCCAATTGGGCAAACCGTAGATTTCTTTTATAACGAAAAGAAATATCAAGTAGTGGGCGTAATAAAAAACTATCATTTTGCTTCTTTGTACGAAGAAATAAAACCCCAACTATTATCATGCGACCCTCAAAGGAGTCAATATGGAATGTTGAATATTAAAATCAACCCAAACAATACGCCCAATGCTTTAAAATACATCGAAAAGACTTTTAAGCAACTACGCCCTACTAAGCCCTATCTCTATGATTTTAAGGATGTTACAAACTTGAAGCAATATGAAAAAGAGGTAAAATGGAAGCAGATAATTACTTTCTCAGCCATCTTAATTATGTTTATATCGTGTATTGGACTATTCGGATTGGCTACCTTATCAGCCGAAAAACGCATTAAAGAAATCGGTATTCGTAAGGTTTTGGGAGCAAGTGCAACCATGATTGTAACGATGCTGACCAAAGATTTCTTGAAATTAGTGTTGATTTCGGTAATAATTGCCTTTCCGATAGCATGGTTTTTAGCCAACAAATTCTTGGAAGATTATCCTTATAGAATACAACTTAATGGTTGGATGTTTGGCATAGTGGCGCTGGCCTTAGTTTGTATTACCGTTCTAACGATAAGCTACCAAGCTCTAAAAGCAGCCATGGCTAATCCTGTGAAGAGTTTGCGGACGGAATAATAGAGGAGCAATGAAGGGAAAAATAAAATTTAATTTTAATTTCTAATAAATTATGAGGCAAAAGGTTTTTGGAGAAAATGAGAGATTCCTCCCTTCCTCCAATCTCCTTTCCTCCCCAAAATCATGCTAACAAACTATCTAAAAATCGCAGTCAGAAACCTTGTTAGAAATAAGGTTTATTCGTTCATCAATATTGGTGGACTTGCTGTTGGAATGGCAGTCGCAATGCTCATCGGGCTTTGGATGCTTGACGAATTATCGTTCAATAAATGCCATGATAATTATCTGCAACTCGGGCGGGTAATGACCACTTGGTACAACCAAAAAGAACCTTCTACGGGTGAAGCCGTGGCAATTTATCAAGTGTTTTTGCGATGTTGGCAATCTTAATTTCTTGCTTAGGATTATTCGGTTTAGCATCGTTCATGGCAGAGCAACGCACCAAGGAAATTGGCGTACGCAGGGTGTTGGGGGCAAGCGTATTTAACCTCTGGCAATTGCTTTCCAAAGACTTTGTTTTGTTAGTAATAATTTCCTTTTGTATTGCCACACCACTTGCGTATTACATGATGAATAATTGGTTACAAAATTATGAATATCGTTCAGGAATATCGTGGTGGATTTTTGCCATTTCGGGTTTTGGAGCTTTAGTAATTACTTTATTGACAGTGAGTTATCAAGCAATAAGTGCAGCTTTGGCTAATCCTGTGAAATCTTTAAGGACGGAGTAATTAAATCCAAATTATTAATAAAACGCAGGTAGGAATATAAATTCTACCTGCGTTTCATATAAGCAAATGAGATTTTTTGTAGATAATCTTAGGCGATAAATGCAACATTCTATCCCCAATCTGCATCTTATAACCAGTCAATTAACGTTCGCTGTTAAAATCTTTTAAAATTAACCGTTTAACACTTTTTAGGTTTTCTATTGGATATTGACCTTTTAATTTTGCTTAAATTTAAATACAATCTCAAACTCTGTACTATGTTGAAAATTATCACTTCACTCACTTTATTCCTATTTGCTTTCACGAGTCTATGCCAGATAGTACCCAAAAATTTGCCTGCCCAACGAACTAACAAACTCATAAAAATTGATGGAATATTAGACGAAGATGCTTGGAAAGATGCCCCTAAAATGATGGATTATGTAGAATTTAGACCCGTTATTGGACGAAAAGAAGAACCAGGAAATCATACAGAATCTTATTTGATGTATAGCGATGAAGATATTTACTTCGGTGGAACTTGCCATGAAAGAGACGTTGATAGCATTGCCACTGAGCTTTCGGGAAGAGACGGCTTTGGCACTAATGATTTTATAGGATTGATTTTTGATACCTACGGTGATAAACTGAACGGTTTTGAATATTTTGTAACACCACTAAATGAGCAGTGGGATGCCAAAATGAGTTCTAATAACGATAGTCAAAATGGTGGCGAGGACTTTAGCTGGAATGCCGTTTGGCAAAGTGCCGTAGTGAAACATTCAAAAGGTTGGTCTTTTGAGATATTTTTACCATTTTCTGCCATTCGTTTTAGCACCAGCAATGTTCAAAATTGGGGATTGAATGTAACCCGAAGACGTAGAAAAACCGAACAACAATACACATGGAGTGCCATCAATCCAAATATCAACGGATTTTTGACCCAAGAAGGAACATGGACGGGTATCACCAATATAAAGCCACCCGTAAGGTTACAATTTTCTCCTTATTTTTCAACGTATGCCAATCATTACCCTTCTAATGTAGATGGAAAATCTAATTGGTCTAATCAAATTTCGGGCGGTTTGGATGTGAAATGGGGGCTCAGCCAATCTTTCACCTTGGATGCTACCTTGATTCCTGATTTTGGACAAGTACAGAGTGATAATCAAGTATTGAACCTGACACCTTTTGAAGTAAAATTCAATGAAAATCGTTCTTTTTTCACGGAAGGAACAGAACTTTTTAGCAAAGGAAATTTATTTTATTCCAGAAGAATTGGCGGACAACCCTTGCACCGATACAATGCTTATGGAGCCATAAAAGGGCATGAATTTGTAAGCACTAATCCATCAGAATCTAAGTTGGTTAATGCCACCAAAATATCAGGCAGAACCAAAGGTGGCTTGGGCATCGGTATATTGAATGCCATCACCCGCCCAACGGTAGCCAC
>JANPIG010000994.1:0-1925 GCA_031424875.1 Cytophagales bacterium | reverse complement strand
AAAGATCTCATTGCCCATCAATCCCAACCCCCAGAAACCAGCCACTACTAAGGAAGAGTCAAAATCTAAGTCTAAAAACAACAATGCTAAAAATTCGAATAACCCTCCCCAAAAAATTAAAGCGGATAGCTCTGCAAATTCTAATACCCGAAAAAATCTAAATGAAAAAAGTAAAAAAGATTCGTTGGCTATAATTAAAAATAAAAAATCAATAAAAATTGATAGTGCAAAATTGAAAAAACTCTCTGACAAATTAGACAAACCATCAAACAAACACATGACTGAAAGAAACGATAAACTCATAATTCATCAAATGATGTTTCACCTATGGGGAAACAAAAATACAACAAATAAAGAAAATGGTTCGGCTGTGGAGAATGGCGTAACAAAATTTAAAGACATAAATGATTTGGCTTTGCAAAAATTGAAAAGTTTTGGTTATAGCCATTTATACATGACAGGCTTGATTGAACATGCTACCATGGAAGACCAAACAACCATTGGAATTCCTAAAGACCATCCAGATGTGGTAAAAGGCCGCTGTGGTTCACCTTTTGCCATAAAAGATTATTATGATGTAAATCCATTTTTTGCCACTGACCCTAAAAAAAGAATGCAAGAATTTGAGTCTATGGTTGGCCGAGTACATAAAAATAAGTTAAAAGTTATCATGGATTTTGTGCCAAATCACTTGGCAAGAGTGTATCATTCCGACATGAAACCAAGCAATATAAAAGATTTTGGTGAAGACGACGATAAATCAAAAGCGTTTGCACCTTATAACAACTTTTATTACTTACCGAATACACAATTTCAGATTCCATTGGGAGTAAATCCGCCGGTGAAGCCAGATGCAGCTTATGTGGAAAAACCTGCTAAAGTATCAGGAAATGATGTTTTTACTGCTAAACCTTCCATTGATGATTGGTTTGAAACAGTAAAATTAAACTATGGAGTTGATATTCAGCATGGACGAAAAGCATACTTCACTCCAACGCCTCCTACGTGGATAAAAATGCTTGGAATTCTGAAATATTGGGCTTCAAAAGGCGTAGATGGCTTCCGATGTGATATGGCAGAAATGGTACCCGTAGAATTTTGGAAATATGCCACCGAAGAAATCAAAATTGATTATCCAAACGTAATATTTATTGCTGAAATTTATAACCCAAAAGAATATCATAATTATATCAAAATAGGTGGGTTTGATTATTTATACGATAAAGTGGGCTTGTATGATGCTCTGAGAAGATTGGTTGAGCAAAAACCTGAATCTACAGTTGAAGATATCACCAAAGTTTGGCAAAATGAATCGGGTGATATTTCTGAGAATATGCTTCGCTTTCTTGAAAATCATGACGAAGTTCGTATCAATACGCCTTCTTTTGCCAAGGGCGACCCCTTTGCTGTGATTCCAGCCATGGTGGTAACGGCAACCTTACACACAGGACCTCTGATGATATATTTTGGCCAAGAAGTGGGAGAATCTGCTGATGATAAAGAAGGCTTTAATCAAGCAGATGACAGAACGACCATGTTTGACTTTTGGGGGGTAAAATCACACCAAGCTTGGATGAATGACGGCAAATTTGATGGTGGTAAATTAACGCCAAATCAAAAATATCTTCGTGAATTTTATGGAGATTTATTAAAATTCGTCAATGGGTCTGATGCAGTAAAAAAAGGTGGATTCTATGATCTTCAATATGTCCAAGGTGAGGGTTATGATAAGAAAAAAGTATATAGTTATTTGAGATATACTGATAAACAAAAGTTGCTTTTTATGTGTAATTTCAACAATACTCAAGAGCAACATATTAGTCTCAATATTCCAGAAGGAGCTCTTGAAGCTATGAAATTACCCCTTGCAGGAAAACTATATTTGAAAGGAAAATTTAATCAAAAATCACTCTTAAATATTGAAG
>JANPIG010000993.1:0-2262 GCA_031424875.1 Cytophagales bacterium | reverse complement strand
GCTTTATATTTTTGAATTATTCAAATGTTATTTTATCATAAAAGCCTCTGTATTTCACCAATACAGAGGCTTTTATGATTATTTCAAGATTGCAATTTTCATTTTTTTAAGAAACGTAACTTCTTTTTGTTACTCCCCGTTCAATTTTACCCATATCTTCTTGAAATCATCTTGCATATATTCATCCTTCGGAAACATATCAGTATTGATGTCTTCCTTAAATTCTGTTTTGCCATTTTGAATAATGTTAATTTCATTAATGTATTGATTTACAGATTTTTGTACATCAATATTTGCTTTTTTAAAATGATTTTTAGTAAAATTATTACTTAACCTCTCCCCTATCATTTCTGCTTTCAGAATAAAAGGTTGATTACTTCCAATCAACAAAAAACCTCCAATTTCATACACATACGGGAACACACCCATAAAGGTATCTTTCACCCGATTTGTGGGCATCCAGGTGGCTACAATACCGCCTTTTTTAAGCTTATTGCTCAATACTTCAAAGTATTCTTTGGAATAAATATTGCCCGAATATGAAGACCTCGGACGAAGGGCATCGGCTTCTATGATGTCGTATTTTTTGGCATTATTTTGTATTTCAAAACGTCCATCTTTCAGAATGAGATTTACCCTTGGGTCTGCCAAAATATCGCTTACATTTTTGTCATTCCTTTGCTTGGCGTATTCAGAAAGTACATTTGGCTGACTTTTTATAACTTCAAAACAGTCAATTTGCTTGGTTTCGGGTCTGCCTGCAACGTTGTAAAGAGTGCCACCCGAACCTAATCCTATGATGGCAATATCTTCTGGATTGGGGTGCAATAATGAAGGAACGGAACCGAGCGTAATATGAATATCGTCGGCATTGAAAGGTAGATGACTTTGCCCCAAACCATTTACAAAAACGACATCGCTAATATGCTTTCCCGAACTCATTTTTATGGATGAAAGAGCCGTATCATCCTCAGTCATAATGACTTGTTTGGCATCTTTTACACCCGCTAAAATTTGCCAAAATTTATCATGTTTTGGTACGAAATAAATTACCGTTAGCAATACCACCCCTAAGTAAAGCGATTGAGCAAGGCTGAAAATTTTTCGTTTATACATAAATACAACATACACTACGCCAATAAGCCCTAAGAGCTTGATAATGAATGATGTACCCAAAATATTAAACCCCATGAGTGTTACAAACCATGCTCCCAATGATGAACCTACAATATTGATGAATTGCAACCAACCCACTTTCCGACCTACTTCTGAGTAATCATCCTGAATAATGGATTGTGAAATAGCAAAGCTGAAACCCATCAAAAAAGTAGGGATCGACATCAAAATTGGGGGAATGACCACGTAGGTTATCAGAATAATTTTGGGTTGAAAAGAGGTTTCGTAGCTATAAAAATAATCAGATAGAAAATTCAAACTATCAAAATTACCGACTGCTAATAACAATAATAAAATCACGCCAACGGAATAAAAATAGATAAAATATTGCGCTTTCAAGAAGGTTGCTAATAAATTTTGACGTGGTTTTTGGAGAAATTTTACACCATAATTTGTACCAAAAGCCATAGAAATCAAATAGATAAACAAGACGATGGCGAAGGTCATGGAGATAGATTTAATGGTTACATCAAGAATTCTAAACCAGATAATTTCAAAGCAAATTGCCATAAAACCCGACATGGCATATTGTATTGCCCAAAATGAAAAACTCCGATTCCATTGAAATGGCTTTGGCTTGGCTGATTTTTCAACTATATTTTGCTCATTATTTTGGTTTTGATAAATCATTCCTGCAATGATGGCACAAAGGAAATTGAAGCTCGCCCCAATGTAAACAGAATGGTGCAAACCCACCCAACGAATAAACAAAAGCCCCGTGAAGAAAGCCCCCAAACCCGCCCCAAGCGTATTAGTAAAATATAATTTACTGATAAAAGTTGATTGATTTTGGAGGTCTTTGAGTTGAAAAGCCTTGGAAAGCAAAGGCAAAGAAAGGCCCATCAAAAAAGTAGGAAAGACCAAAACCGCAAACAGAATAAGATAAGTTTGAAAAACGCCCGAAGTCCTAAGTATTTCGGAGTGATAGAGAAAGTCATAAATTATATTTTTACTCAATAAAGCAAATAAACCAATTCCCAATTCGGCAAACACGAAATAGAGAATTGGCTTATTTTTGGAGGCACGATCTGCCAAAATTCCTCCCGCCAAATATCCCAAACCCAAGCCTGCCATAAAAGCAGAAAC
>JANPIG010000992.1:0-2811 GCA_031424875.1 Cytophagales bacterium | reverse complement strand
GTTGTGAAACTTCTTGGTAGGTTTTTTCTTGCATAAAAAACAATTCTACGGACTGCTTTTGTTCCAGATTAAGGGTTTCTAAACAACGTTCTAAATTTGTCAAGTTTTGTTCCAAATCCCAATTATCTGTAAGATGCTCATTAGTCGAAAATTCCATAAAATTATTATTAAGATTTTCTTCATTGTTCAAAATCTCAACATCTACCAATACTAAATTCTTTTTCCTCAAAGCCATTAGACAATAATTTCGAACCACCATGCCCAACCAAGCCTTAAAATTTTCTACTTCGTGCGTCCTTAGTTTTGGAATTAATTCCTCAAATAGTGCCATTACGGTATCTTTTGCTTCGTCTTCATCCTTGAAATATTTCATCGCAATGACAAAAACCATCTCCATTTGTGGTTCGTAGAGTTTTCCTAAAATAGACAAATCACCATTTTGCCGATACTCCATTAAGAGTTCAGATTCGGAAAGGGGTTTATTTTTTTTTTTTGAAGAATAGCATTTAGGAATAGTAAAAAGGAGATTTATTATGAAAGATAAATTATTAAACTTAACCTTCCAAGTCTCCTTGTCATCCTGTAAGGATCTATCTAATGGCTTAGGATTTCGCAGGGAGATCCTTACAGGATGACAAGGAGACTTCAATGGTAAAAGTAAGATATCTTTACCATGATACGTCTTTGATATTTTTCAAAAAAATATTTTCAAAAAATTTTATGGAATCCATAAAACCTCTGCATCTCTATTCTAAACAACATAAACATTAATAACATGAAAGCAAAAATTTTCTTAGCCATTGCACTCATTATCAGCGTTTTAGTAAACGCTCAAGAGCGAACCATTACAGGTAAAGTTACGGATGAAACTGGAACCGCATTACCAGGGGTAAATATTTCAATTAAAAAATTTAATTCGGGAGTCACTACGGATAATAATGGAGCATATTCTATTAAAGCAAAAACTAATGATTTTTTAGTTTTCGCTTTTGTTGGATACGTCAGTAGTGAGATTAAAATTAAGACCAAGGATTCCATCAATGTAGTTTTAAAAGAGGATATTAAATCACTGCAAGAAGTAACAGTAATCGATTACGGTGTACAAAAAAGAAAAGATGTAACTGGAAGTGTGGCAGTAATGTCTCCCTCAAATTCAGAAGCTATCCGAAATCGTGGAAATGCACCTGCTACAAAAGCCTACGGAGGTACGTATATGCCAGCACCTATGCCCCAATCTGATTATCAAAGCAATACAGAAGAATATAAATCTGAAAAAGAAATTGGTTTCAAAGCTACTGACAAAGACCCACAAACCACTTTTTCGATTGATGTGGATAGGGCAGCCTATACCAATGTTCGCCGTTTTATCATGCAGAATGGGCAATTACCACCCAAAGATGCCGTCAGAATTGAAGAAATGATTAATTATTTTGACTACAATTATGCCCAACCCAAAGGTAAAAACCCCATTAATATCGAAACCGAAATCTCGGATTCTCCTTGGAATAAAGGCTTGAGAATCTTGCACATAGGCTTACAAGCCAAGACTATTCCGACTGATAATTTACCCGCCTCAAACTTAGTTTTCTTGATTGATGTGTCGGGTTCGATGAACGACCCAAACAAATTGCCTTTGGTAAAAACTGCCTTCAAACTTTTGGTGGATCAATTACGTGAACAAGATTACGTATCTATTGTGGTGTATGCAGGGGCGGCTGGGCTGGTACTGCCTCCTACTTCGGGCAAAGAAAAAAACAAGATAAAGAATGCTTTGGAAAACCTGTCGGCAGGTGGTTCAACGGCAGGTGGTGCGGGGATAGAATTAGCATACAAAACAGCCATAGATAATTTTGTAAAAAACGGGAACAACCGTGTGATTTTAGCCACCGATGGCGACTTCAACGTGGGCGTTTCGAGCAGCGAAGGCTTAGAAAAATTAGTAGAAACCAAACGCAAATCAGGCATTTTTCTTTCGGTATTGGGTTTTGGAATGGGTAATTATAAGGACTCAAAAATGGAAACGCTTTCGGATAAAGGAAATGGAAATTACGCCTATATTGACAATTTATTGGAAGCAGAGAAAGTGTTCGTCAAGGAGTTTGGCGGAACACTTTTCACGGTGGCAAAAGATGTGAAATTGCAATTGGAGTTCAATCCAAAATACGTAAAGGCCTATCGTTTAATAGGTTACGAAAACAGAGCCTTAGCCAATGAGGATTTCAAGAATGATACAAAAGATGCGGGCGAGATGGGTTCGGGGCATACGGTTACTGCTATTTACGAGATAATTCCTGCGGGAGTGGAGAGTACATTTTTACCCGATAAATTAAAATACCAGCAATTTAATAGCACGATTGTAGGCGTAAATTCCAACGAAGTTTGTACCGTGAAAATCCGCTACAAACAATCTGATGCCGACAAAAGCGTACAGATGGAAGAATTAGTAAAAGATACGCATACCGCCTTAGAAAAAACTTCCGAAAATTTCAGATTTTCAGTGGCCGTGGCAGAGCTGGGATTATTGTTAAGAGGTTCAGATTTCAAAGGTTCAGCCAATTATGAGCAAGTGATTGACTTAACCAAAAATGCAGTCGGTAAAGATTTGGAGGGTTATCGTGCTGAGTTTTTGAAGTTGGTGAAGACGGCAAAGTTGTTGGATAAAACTGCGGAGCGGATGGTTAAAGTGGACGGAAGAGAATAAGAGTGTTAGTATGTGATTCAGAGTTAAACTTCCCTTTGTCGGTGGGACGGCGTAGTATCCCTGCCACCGATTTTATTTAAAGAATAAATTTTTTAATTTTAAAACCAAAT
>JANPIG010000991.1:0-2466 GCA_031424875.1 Cytophagales bacterium | reverse complement strand
CATCAAAAAAGAAGAGATTTACGTACAAGTAGGAGCGAAGGATGCAGGAAAAATATTGAGATTAATGTTTGGAGAATTTTATACCAAAGAAGCTGCCAACGAAAAACTATTATGGCTTTCGCAACATGGGTATAAAGGAGTGATTAGGTCGCATTATAATTTGTAGTTATTGCTTTGTAAAAAATATTTTTAGAGAAAACTCCTTAGTTATCTCTTTGTGGAAGCAAGTTGGTCAATGAAGAAAGGAATCATGAATGAGATATTTAAGGCGTTATTGATTTAGTATTAGCTTTCTGTCTGTCTAAAAGGTCTTTAAAAGTTTTCCGCATTTCACCAATCTTAGAGGCATTTATAACATTCATTCTAAATAAGGGCATATGGTCTAATGTTTGTGAAGGATTTAATTCTTGTACAAATCCAAGTGTTTGCATAAGGGAAACTCCTTGATTAGAATAGCCCATTGCTAAAACTTGACTTGGGAATAAATTGCTAATTTCTTCTTCTAATTGTTCAAGTGTTTTATCAATTAGTGTTTGTAAGTTCGTAAGGTTTCTTTTTTTAGAACTTATTGCAATTTCGGAAATGTACCATTTTTCTTTTGTTAGTAAGTCCAGATTATCGCTTGAAATATCTTTTTCCTTCAAATGTCCTTTTTTGAGAGCATCGAAAGTGGCATCATCAACTGTCCAAATACTTACGCCTCCAATTAATTTATTATCCTCAAATAGTCCAATTAATCCTTTAGGGTATTTTTGCCACCAACTTTTTAGAATTCCTGATGGAATACTGGCATCGCCAAAACAAGATTGATATAAAGTATCAATTTCCGAAAACTCTGCAAGAGATTCGATATTTTTCGTATAAACGCCTGTATGATAAGTGGGAATCTTAGGTAAAGGTTCTCTTTGGTATTTTAGATAAATAGCATATATTATTGTTATTGCAGATGCTCCGAAAACCATGGATACAATATAAGCAGGTAAAGAAATAATTTGCGCAATTGTAGCGATACCCCCAAAAATAAGCCCTAGTATTTTAGGCTTCCTTAAATCTAGTGAACCAAAAAGTGTTCTAAGCATTTTATCAATTTTGTTTAATGGTTAATTTAATTATCGGTTAGTGACTTTTATAGAGTAGTCGCTGGCTCTGCAATATATGTAAAATTATATTTTTAAAAGCAAAATAAAAGATTTTATCGTAAAAAACTAATATTTAAATAGAAATTTTTAATTTTATTTATTTAAAGGTATTTAAGAAAAATATATCTTTAACACAAAATAATGCAAAATATACCTTGCGTTTTTTTATTGTTTCGAAGTTAATTAATTCTTACTCTTTCATTTATGTCGCAAAAAATTATCTTCCTCTATAATAATTATTATCCCAAAAAAAATAATTACACACGACTCCATTTCAAGTTCTTTTCTCGATGTTCTGAATAAAAAACGATGTTCGATATTCGTTTCTCAATGTTCGGAGTAAACCAAACATTGAGAATCGAACATCGAACATCGAATTACGAACAACAAAATTACTCTTTAATAACTTTCTTATTCACAAAACCCTTATCCGTTTTTACTCGCACGATGTACATTCCCGAAGGATGCGATTGTACATCAAACTTTACGGATTTTGCTTCATCAACTCGCTCTTGTTCATTCAGAATAATGCCCTGAGCGTTAATCAGCGTAGCTTTTTCCCAATTCATCGAATCTGGAATCTGTACTGAAATAATCGACTGCGTCGGATTTGGAGCAATTTGTATATCATCCATTTCTTCTTCCTCGGCGGCTTTCCTTTGACCAGTTGGAATAGGAGTACATTGTTTCACCGTTACCGTCATCGAAGCATCTTTCTTACAGTTTGTACCAGGAATGCCAACAATCAAATTATAAGTTGTAGTAACGGTTGGTTTTGCCCAAGGATTTTTAATAAACGCATTGTTCAAACCCGTAGAAGGAAGCCACATATATGATAAACCCGTAACTGGATTCGTTATCGGATTCAATTGAACAGAATCTCCTAGACAAATGGTTATATTATTAGGAACGAATCCTACTTTTACAGAATCACAATTAATTACTGGCGGGCAATCTTTCAAAAACACTTTTACCGTTGCGGTTTTCTTACAAATCGTTCCATCTGAATTGATGACCGAAATCGTAACGGTATAAATCGTTGGATTTGCGGATGGCGTTACGGTGGGCGTGGCAGTAGAGCCATTTACAATAACCGAGGCTGGCGAAGATGTCCAAGTATAAGTAGCCCCAACAATAGCAGGTAAGGTATAAGCCGATAAAGTACTGGAAGCCCCTTTACAAATAGTCAAGACGGAATCTTTCACAGCGGCTGACCATTGGCAAGGAACAGGCGTTGTTTGGCAATCAGGCAATTTTACGCATAATTCATCCATAGAGGTACATGACCATGTAGGCTGACAATTTTTGATTTCGAGCAAGGTTGCTT
>JANPIG010000990.1:0-1351 GCA_031424875.1 Cytophagales bacterium | reverse complement strand
TGTTTGCTCCGTCCAAGTGAGTTCCTGTCCTTGGTCAAACTGCACGGTGATTTCCGTATTGTCTTTGTTGGAATAATAAGCTCTACGCACCGTAGGAGGGGTTATATTATCTAAATCAGTTGAGCCATAAAAGTCTCGTAAAATTAAAGGGGCTAATTCCTGACCGTTTTGTTGATAGCCTTCGGGTGTGTAATGTAAGCCTCCAAAACCCACAGTTCCTACAGTTGAAAAAGCGTTAATATTTGGGTATTTATCGTTAATAACACGTTGCATTTCACGTACTTGCGGGGCAGTAACGGGACGAGCTGGGTCAATGATGTCAATCTGAAAAAGGTATATTTTCTGAATAGAAGGCATATCAATTTGCAAGTTTTTATAGAAAGTATCAAAATTGCCTGCCCAGTCTACCCCTTCGCCATACGCTTCTGTTTCGCCTTGTCTAAAAATGAGTGCTTTCACAGCTTGGGCGATTCCTGCTTTTTGTAAACGATACAACATTCTGCCATATCCATTATTCAAATCGGTGGGATTATTTACAGTTCGAGTGGCATGCTGTTTCATAGATGACCAATTGAATCCGCCATTAATCAGGCAAGTAGGCACTCCAGTTTTCTCTAAAATTATCTTCTGAATTTCAAATCCCATGGCTCCAACTCCTTGGAAATAAGGGTCTTGGTTCGCTAAAGCCCAGAGTGTATCGGCAGGGCTGCCATTATCGGCATTATAATTTCCTGTGATTTTTCCAAAAGTTCTACAAAACTCATTGGTGCGTGGATCATTGAAAAAAGCGGTTGAGTTAGATTGTCCCGTTACCACATAAACATCCCCCGAAATTATATTTTCACGAGTAACAATGTTTAAAGAATCTTTGTCTCTGACGGCAAAAACTTTGAAATCATATTCTGCCTTTTCGGCTTTTATTTTTACCGATTGAAAAGCAAAAGTGCCAATAGCATTTTTATAATTGATGGGTGCTTTTTGATAGCCTATTAATTGCTTATTTCTGAAAATTTGTACAGAAAAATAATTCCAACCCGCTTCTTCAATCTTGCCTGAAATAGGAACAATAGCCTCATTTGAATCATTCCGTGGATATAATTGATAGTTTTGAGGAAGATTGTTAAAAGTAGTAGCAAAGAATTTTTGAGCCTTTGTAGTTGTGCAAAAAATAAGTAAAAATATAAGGGTATTTGTTATTTTCATGGGTATGTTATTTTGAAATATCTTCATGTATTTTCCGATTAGAATAAATGTTTGGTTTATTTTTCGTGTATTATTATTTAATACGTTATATTTATCAGTCATCTAATTTTCAATCTAAATTAAACTAATTAAAAAATGAACATACAAT
>JANPIG010000989.1:0-2282 GCA_031424875.1 Cytophagales bacterium | reverse complement strand
TCGCTCAAATGCTCTCACCGTGTTGAATGATGGCAAAGTAGGTATTGGCACAACTGCACCGATTGCACCATTACACATTTCTATTGCTAATTCAGTAGCTGAAAATAACACAAATCGTTATTTTAGTTACGCTACAGGAAGTAATATTATTAGCCTCTCTCCTGGAACGTACAATGTAGGGCTTTTAGTGGATTATGATATTGTAACCAAAAATTCCTTTGTTTCCGCCCAAACTGCTACTACTTCCGATGCTCGCATTAAAAATATCATTGGCTTATCTAATAACCAGCAAGATTTAGACAAAGTCCGACAAATACAAATCACCGATTATCGTTACAAAGATGTGCATACTTGGGGAAATCAAACCTTCAAAAAAGTGATTGCTCAACAGGTCGAAGAGGTTTACCCGCAAGCGGTTAGAAAAATGACTTCCATTATTCCTGATATTTATGCTTTAGCGGATCAAGTTATTTTTGAGGCAGCAAGTAAGCATTTAACGATTTTGATGTCAAAGAATCACGATATAAAAGTTGGTGAAATTATTGAATTTATTCTTGAAAAAGAGGGTAAAGTTCAAGGGGTGGTAGCATCGGTTTCGGGGAATAGTTTTACGGTAAAAAATTGGCAATATCCTACCGATAGAATCTTTATTTTTGGCAGGGAGGTCAAAGATTTTCGAAGTGTAGATTACGAAGCTATTTCGATGTTGGGAATTAGTGCCATTCAGCAATTAGCAAAAGAGCATGAATTATTGTTAAAAGAAAATGAATTATTGCTAAAAGAAATAAAGCAATTAAAAGATGATGGTAAAGAACTAAATACCAGATTAGGTATCATAGAAAGTTTATTATCTAATAACGCAAAAGGTAAATAAAATTGCATTTAAAATGGTTCTTCGTCAATTTTGGTGAAAGGCAATTTCTAAGGTAACTCTCGTTGTTGTCAGTGTCTTCACTGACAATCAGAGTCTTTATCCGTGGCGAGTGTCTCCACTCGACAACTGGCGGCAAGCACAGCCGACTACTATTTTTATTGTTTTATTACTGATATTCAAGGTTTTACTGTTCGGGTTTTTGCTGTCGCCAATTGTCGAGTGGAGACACTCGCCACGGATGAGAATAGTAGTTTATTTTGCTACCACCTTTTGCTTAAAAATTCACAACCAATAAAAAAATCCCTCTCAGCGTAATATTGAGAGGGATTTTTTTTGCTGTCAAATAATATTTAACCCCACACATAAGTCTTCTGAATCAATTTCAAATTATTAAGATAGGGCAATTCAAGATAGGCATCAGTAGGCAATGCTCCACGCCTAATACGGTTTGAAACCGTAGATTCTTTTAGATGGTGAAGGGTACAATAATTCTTAATCGTTATCCAGTCGGAGAGCGGATATTCAGTACCATTATGTACAATTGTTGTATTAGCTTGTTCTTTCAATAATGCTAAATCTGCTCTTAATTCCTGTTCCTTCGAGGCTAATAGTGATGCCATATCACCGCTTTTGAGGGTATTGAAATACTTCTCAAATTGAGCATTGATTGCTGTTTTTTCGTTTTCAGAACTGGCATTTGCCATTAGCTCTAAGTAATCATTGAATTTTATATTTTCCATTTTATTCTTTTTTCTTTATGCGAGATTGCTCTCTATGATTGTTGATTAGCTTTTTTTATTTGTTCATTGATTTGGTTCAATAAGTCCAGAAGGCTATCAATTTGTTCTTCCTCATCAGGTTGTTTTTTGGCAAGTTCGATCATGGTGATGACCATTCGTTTCATTTTTTCTAATTGTTCTATCATTGTTTCATTGTGGTTATTTTATTCTACAAATATTGTCATGTAATGTTACATTACAAAATAATGTATAAGTTTTTATTAGGAAAATACTTACAATTAAAATAGAAATCAAAATAACCAAATAAGCCATTAAACCAAAAAATAATGACCTTTGAAATACCCTAATTAGTGCTACATAAAGCACCTTTTAGCAAATATTTCTACAAAATCCCTTGCAAATCTCCCAAAAGTGCCATATATTGCACTTATTAAATCAAGATTTTCATGAATTTATCACAAGAACTCCGAATTAGGCGAGAACAATTGGGCGTTACCCAAGAATATTTAGCGGATTTATCGGGCGTAGGACTCCGAACTATCAAATCTTTCGAGAGTGGAAAAGCCAATCCAAGACTCGAAACCCTCACAAAATTATCCGAAGTTTTAGGTATGGAATTAGTATGGACAATACGGAAAGTGGGTATTTCAAAGGTCATTATTTTTTGG
>JANPIG010000988.1:0-6176 GCA_031424875.1 Cytophagales bacterium | reverse complement strand
TCATCAGTACAGAACCCAACGGTAACGCCAACACCAACGACAGCAGGAACTTATACTTACGCAGTGTTAGTATCAGGAACGGGCGGATGTACAGGAACAGCAACAACCAGTGTAACGGTTAAAGCCACGCCAACGATAAATGTAACGCCAATCTCAATCTGTAAAGGAGCAACTGGTACATTGACTGCTAATGCAACTGCCGATACTTACTCATGGAGTAGTAGCAATGCAGGTTTCACCGCTACAACGCAAAGTGTAAGTGTGAGCCAAGCAGGTACCTATTCAGTAACGATCAGTAAAGATGGATGTACTGCAGTAGCAACGACAACGGTAATTGAGAAAGCCACGCCAACGATAAATGTAACGCCAATCACACTTTGTGCAGGAACAACAGGAACTTTAACGGCAAGTGCAACCGCAGATACTTATTCATGGAGTAGTAGTAATGTAGGTTTTACAGGTACAACGCAAAGTGTAAGTGTTAGCCAAGCAGGTACATATTCAGTAACCATCAGCAAAGATGGATGTACTGCAATGGCTACTACAACGGTAACGGTGAACGATAAGCCAACGCCAGTAATTACAGACGTAACGCCAAAATGTATTGGTGAGCCAATCATCTTGAATGTAAGCGGTGGAGCAGGAAATACTTACTCTTGGACAGGTTCAGGCTTTACGTCATCAGTACAGAACCCAACGGTAACGCCAACACCAACGACAGCAGGAACTTATACTTACGCAGTGTTAGTATCAGGAACGGGTGGATGTACAGGAACGGCAACGACTTCGGTAGTTGTGAAACCAAATCCAGCCTTGACCATCACACCTGCCATTAGTATTTGTGCAGGTACGAAAGGAACACTTACCGCAAGCGGAGCAGATACTTACGCATGGACAGGCGGAGGATTCACAGCCACCACGGCCTCGATAGAAGTAACAACGCAAGGAGTTTACAGCGTAATCGGAACGAAAGATGGTTGTACAGCCACTGCCACAACCAGCGTAACGGTGAAACCATTGCCAACGGTAAGCGTAACACCAGTAACTTTATGTGCAGGAGCAACAGGAACGTTGAAAGCAGTAGTAACAGGAACGGTAGATTCTTACTCATGGAGTAGCACAGTCGCTGGTTTCACAGCCACAACGCAAGATGTAAGTGTAAGCCAAGCAGGAACGTACACCGTAACAGTAATGAAAGACGGATGTACCGCCATCGCCACGACAACGGTAGAAGTGAAACCAAGCATAACCTTGACCGTTTCAACGGCTTCGATATGTGCAGGTGCAACAACTACCTTGACAGTGAGCGGTGCAAATACTTATACTTGGTCAGGACCAAACAACTTCTCTGCAACGGGTGCAAATCCTATAGTGAGCGTAACGGGAACTTATACCGTAATCGGAACAAGTGGAGATTGTACAGCCAGTGCAACGACAACCGTAACGGTTAATTCAAGTCTTAGCTTGACAGTTTCAACGGCTGCAATATGTATAGGGGCAACCACAAACTTAACAGTGAGCGGTGCAGATACTTACACATGGACGGGACCAGGTTCATTCTCGGCCACGGGTGCGAATCCAGTAGTGAGTGTAACAGGAACTTATACTGTAATTGGAACATCGTTAGCAGGTTGTTCAGCCACCGCAACGACAACCGTAACCGAGAAAGCAACGCCAACTATAATAGTAACTGGTACAACGTTATGTAACGGAGCATCTGGTAACATTACCGCAAGTGGAGCAGATACTTATTCATGGACAGGACCAGGCTCATTCTCAGCCACAGGAGCAAATCCAAGTGTAACAGTAGGAGGAACTTATACCGTGATTGGAACATCGACCACAGGTTGTACAGCCAATGCAACAGCAAGCGTAACAGTTAAACCAAGTATTACTTTAACGGTAACAGCCGCTACAATTTGTGCAGGAACAACTGGAAATGTAACAGCAAGTGGAGCTGATACTTATTCATGGACGGGACCTAATTCATTCACAGCCACAGGAGCAAATCCAGCAGTAAATGTACAAGGAACCTACACAGTAATTGGAACAAGTGGAGGATGTACAGCCAGTGCAACGACAACGGTAACAGTTAATTCAAGTCTTAGCTTAACAGTTTCAACTGCCTCAATTTGTGCAGGAGCAACAACAACCTTGGCAGTGAGCGGTGCAAATACTTACACTTGGTCAGGACCAAATAGCTTCTCTGCCACGGGTGCTAATCCAGTAGTGAGCCAGACAGGAACTTATACTGTGATTGGAACAAGCGGTAATTGTTCAGCCACTGCTACTACAATGGTAGGAGCAAATGGTTCAGCTAATATCACAGCAACGTCGCAAGAGATTTGTACAGGTGTAACAACAGCAACTCTGACCGCATCGGGTGGTATAACTTATACATGGACAGGACCAGGAACTTTCACAGCAACGGGTGCAAATCCAGTTGTATCAGTAGAAGGAATTTATACAGTAACAGGTACAAACGCAGAAGGTTGCGTAGGAACTGCAACGGCTTCATTGACCATCAAAGCGAATCCTACGGTGAGCATCACGGGTATTACAACCATCTGTACAGTTGGTTCAACAACCTTAACTGCCAATAGCAATGGAACGTACTTATGGTCTGGACCAAGTGGATTCTCTGCTACTACAAAAGAGGTATCGGTTGATAAGATAGGGCTTTATACTGTAACAGTTAGCAATAACGGTTGTCAGGCAGTAGGAACTGTGAATGTGGCAAAAGACGAGATATATTTGAACCCAGTAAATCCAACAACGGTTTGCGAAGGAATCATTAAAACTGATTTGACCGTTATTGCAAGTGCAAACTCAGGCATTCAGTCTTATAGTTGGGTTGGTTCAGATGGTTTTACTTCGTCAGAGCAACAACCATGGATATTGAACCCCAAAGTAGCAGTAACTTATACTATTACAGTTGTTTCAAAAGCAGGATGTACTGCAACGGCTACTACGATTATCACCATAGCCCCAGCACCAGTATCAACGGCAGCAGTAACATTCTGTAAAGGTGGTAAAGCAACGCTGACAGCTAATGGTGGATTTGGAGCAACGTACTCATGGTCGAATTCAGCAACTACTTCAAGTATTCAAGTAAGCACCGCTGGCACGTACGACGTAACGGTAACTGACACATCGGGTTGTATCTCGAAAGGTAAGTTCTTCGTAACAGAAAGTGCTGCCGCAAGTGCCATCATTACTGGAAATACTTCATTATGTGCATCGGGTTCAACTAAATTGACCGTCAATGAAGGAGCAACAGGCGAAACTTATACATGGACAGGCGTAGGAGGATTTAGTTCAACAAGCCAAATGATAACCGTAAGTACGCCAGGTGATTATGCAGTGTTAGTGAAAACAGTTGAAGGTTGTGAAGGCACAGCTAAAGTAACCGTAACGGCAGGATTCACGCCTACTGCAGTATGTGGGCCAGTTTGCGAAGGTGATAGTATTAGATTTACGGCAACTCAATTGAGAGGTTTAACTTACTCATGGTCTAAAAATGGAACGTTTATTTCATCATCGGCTGACCCTAAATTGTTGAACGTTCAGAAATCTGATGCTGGAGCTTATGAAGTAGTTATCACTGGCTTTGGATGTACTGCTACCGTAGTGGCAACCTTAGTAGTCTATGACAAACCAACAGGATTAACTGCCTCGGCTATCAACTCAACTTGTAACGGTGATGTCTCTAAAAATGACGGACAAGTAAAATTGACTGGTACATTCACAGGATTGAAATACGACATCGTTGAAGGTGCGACCTACACAGGTACAAAGAAATACGCTGATGCCACAAATATTCCAAGCGATGGAATTGTGAAATCAAGTATTGCGAATCCATCAACAGCAGCAGGTACGAAATACACCGTGAGGGTATTCAATGCCAACAATTGTTACACCGATTATACCGTAACAATTCAGCAAGTAACGTGTGACTGTGGCGTAGCGAAATGCGTACCTTTCGGCGTAACGAAAACAAAAAGCGGGAAGAAGTAGGTAGAGTTTAAAGTCTATGAGTCAAAAGTTTAAGAGCATTAAATCTTGAAGACTTTTACTCGTAAACTCTGAACTGAAAACTTTTAACCCAAAAGATAATACAAATAGAAAAATGGGAAATTAAAGGAAGAGAAGTTTTCAATGCGAGCGAAGACTAAACCTGACCCAATATGCAAAGCCTCTGACCATCTGGTTGGGGGCTTTCTCTTTTATTAATACCATGTGTAAAATTTTCCCCAACAATTTTGAGTTTTCTGTATTCAGAATAAATTAATATATGGCATAACCTTTTTATAATACATTAAAAAAAGCTCTTTATACATGAAAATAATGGATACGATTGACTACCCCAAAAGCGAGGTAGGAGGGATGGGTGCAATAATTCACAACGAAGGCGTTTCTTTCAGAGTGTGGGCCCCAAATGCAAAAAAGGTGTTTGTAGTAGGAGATTTCAATGGATGGGATAAAAAAGCCACCCCAATGATTCTTGAAGAAAATGGCTATTGGTCAGTCAACGTACTTGATGCTCAAAAAGGGCAAGAATACAAATACCTGCTGAAAACCCAACAAGGAGATTTAATGCGGAATGACCCTTACGCTCGTGCTTTAACCAGTTCAATTGGCAATACTATTATTACAAATGCTGATTTCGATTGGGAAGGTTCTGACGATTTTCAGATGCCTTATTTCAACGAAATGGTCATTTACGAACTTCACGTGGGTACTTTCAATGTAAAAGAGAAAGGTAAAGTTGGAGATTTTTATAGCGTAATAGAACGCTTAAATTATATTAAAGCTTTAGGGGTGAATGTTATTGAGATTATGCCCATTGCTGAATTTCCTGGTGGATATTCTTGGGGTTATAATCCCGCTCATCCCTTTGCAGTGGAGGCTGAATATGGTGGACCCGAAGGCTTCCGTGCCTTAGTAAAAGCCGCTCATCAGAAAGGAATTGCCGTTATTCTGGATGTTGTTTACAACCATTTTGGACCAACAGATATGGATATTTGGCAGTTTGATGGTTGGAGCGAAAACAATTTGGGTGGCATATATTTCTATAACGATTGGCGAGCAAAAACCCCTTGGGGAGATACTCGTCCGGATTATGGCCGTCCAGAAGTGCGTCAGTATATCCGTGATAACGCTTTGATGTGGTTTGAAGAATACAAAGTAGATGGCTTGCGAATGGATATGATTCCATATATCCGTAATGTAAATGCAGACGGTAATCCAGATAATGATTTGCACGATGGCTATTCATTAATTCAATGGGTAAATTCCGAAATTAGAGAGCATTACCCTAATAAATTTACCGTTGCTGAAGATCTTCATACACTTGATTCTATTACCGCATCTGTGCAAGATGGTGGGTTGGGGTATAGCAGTCAGTGGGATGCTCAGTTTGTACATCCTATTCGTGAAGCTATCATTACAGGTTCAGATGAAGCACGTGATATGATTGCAGTAGCAGAATCTATTACTTATAGTTACAATAATGATGTTTTTCAACGAGTAATTTATACAGAATCTCATGATGAAGTAGCAAATGGAAAGGCAAGGGTTGTACAGGAAATTGCAGGTGAAAATGATGATGTTAATAACTGGTATTCCAAAAAACGTTCCACACTTGGTACTACTTTATTAATGACCACGCCAGGTATTCCAATGTTGTTTCAAGGACAAACTATTTTAGAAGATAAGTGGTTTAGCGATACTGATCCCATTGATTGGTCAAGATTTTCAGATTATAAGGGTATTACTAAATTATACCGTGATTTAGTGCATTTACGTCTGAATAAAAATGGCATTTCCAGAGGATTGACAGGGCAAAATGTAGAAATTTTGTGCTTGGATAATGAAAAAAAAATTCTTGGTTTCCATCGTTGGAAAGATGGTGGACAAAATGATAGTACAGTAGTAGTAGTTAACTTTTCTACTAATGCCATTGACGATTATAAAATAAAATTCCCCAATGAAGGACAATGGAAAATCCGTTTTAATAGTGATTGGGAAGGCTATGATACTGATTTCGACAACTATTTTAGTTATGATACCCAAGCTCAGTCTGCCAAGCATCAAGAAGAAGTTTTTGCCAATGTTGCTATAGCACCTTATAGTGCTGTCATTTATTCACAAGAGTAAAATATATACTAAATAAA
>JANPIG010000987.1:0-1546 GCA_031424875.1 Cytophagales bacterium | reverse complement strand
ATACGCAGCGACTTTACAAGAAAGAGCAGGAAAAAGTAAGAATCCGTTATTGATAAGAATTGACGTAAACTCTGGACACGGTTCGAGTAATACCAAGAAAAATATTGAATTAACGGCTGATTTGTATGCCTTTATTTTTGCGAATATGGGGGTTGAGGTGAAGGGGATGTAGTTTGGTTTTAGTCGTGCATTAGAAGTGAAAAGCCTTCAAATTATCAGTCAATTGATAGTTTGAAGGCTTTTTATTAATTTGGAATACTTTTATCCCAATCACGAGTATGATTCATTTTTGAATCTATTTTCTTAAAAAAAGATTTTAAAGAATCAAATCTTGAAGGTATTGCTAAATTTCCTAAACCTTTAATTTTAGGGTATGAATCCAATTGACTACACCCAAAACAAATCAATAATTCTAACTTTTCCTTTGTAGCTTTATCATCAACCAATATTACATCACGATAGTTTGGAGTACAAGCAGTACTATCAACAAACTCATGGTAAGGGTAAGTTATTTTTAAGATACTTTCTAACTCTAAAACTTCCTTTTCATCTAATTTGATTTTATAATTTGGTTTAAATTGTGAGTTGATAATATTTCCAATACTATCAACATAACTCATGTAATAGTCTCCATTAACTTCTTGATTAACTCCATCAAAATTTATAATAGTGATTTCTTTTCGATTCTCAGAATTACACGATTCAATCATTATCATTAAAAATAATAGAGTGGCAAGTTTAAATAAAATATTCATAAATGTTTGACAATCAGATAATTGATTCAATAGATAAATAATTTATAACTCTCAAATCCCATCACCCCACCAACACCGAAAACAAATCGGGCTGTTCGTTCAATTCTTGAAAGACAATGTTTTCGCCTTGCATTCTTGCCAAAAGAGCGGCGTAATCTTCACGGTTTTGTAATTCAATTCCTAACAAAACGGGTCCCGATTCACGATTGGTTTTTTTGTGATATTCAAAGAAAGTAATATCGTCGTTGGGTCCTAAAACGTTGTTCAAAAAGTTGCGTAATGCCCCTGCCCGTTGTGGAAAACGAATCATGAAATAGTGCTTCAATCCTTCGTATAGTAAGGATCGCTCCTTAATTTCTTCGGTTCGGGTAATGTCATTATTACCCCCAGAAACCAAACAAACAACGTTTTTACCCTTGATTTCATCCTTCAAAAAATCCAACGCCGCAATGGTCAAAGCCCCTGCTGGTTCGGCTACAATGGCAGATTCGTTATATAATTCTAAAATAGTCGTACAAACTTTTCCTTCGGGAACGGTAATAATGCGGTCTAAGGTTTCTTTACAAATCTGAAAAGGTCTTTCGCCCACTCGTTTTACAGCTGCTCCGTCCACAAATTTGTCGATAGTTTCCAGTTCTACAACGTGTCCCGCCTCAATACTTGCCTTCATCGAAGCCGCTCCCGAAGGCTCAATGCCAATGATTTTAGTATTCGGAGAAAGTTGTCTAAAAACGGTGGACATTCCTGCCGAAACCCCACCACCACCGATGGCAACAATAAGATAATCTATA
>JANPIG010000986.1:0-2506 GCA_031424875.1 Cytophagales bacterium | reverse complement strand
CTCTACTGAGCTGTGAAAGTGCAATTACCGGCACGTTCAATTCCTTTGCCAGTTGCTTCAATGACCTTGAAATATTGGCAATTTCTTGTTCACGGTTTCCACTTCCTTTTCCTCCAGAATCACCAGACATTAACTGCAAGTAGTCAATTACTATCATCTGAACATCGTGTTGCGCTTTCAAACGCCGTGCTTTTGCTCTTAATTCTAAAATGGATAGGGCAGGGGTATCATCAATAAAAATGGGAGCGTTGGTTAATTTTCCAATCTTGGCATGCAATTGAGCCCATTCGTGAGGAGCTAGATTTCCCTTACGTAATTTATCAGATTCTAATTCAGCTTCGGCAGAAATCAAACGATTTACCAATTGTACCGAGGACATTTCTAAGGAGAAAAAAGCAACTGCTTGGCCATGGTCAACAGCAGCATTTCGACAGGCTGAGAGAATAAGTGCGGTTTTTCCCATACCTGGACGAGCGGCAATAATAATTAATTCTGTTTTCTGAAAACCTGAAGTTACTCTATCTAAAGCTGTAAAACCTGTCGGAACGCCTGTAAGACCTTCTTTCTGGTCTTTTTTCATTTCTAATTCTACCAAAGCTGCTCGCATAATTTGCCCCATATCGGCATAATTTTTACGAATATTTCCTTCGGCAATGGCAAAAAGTTTTTGCTCCATGGTATCCAACAGCATGAATACATCGGTTGTATCTTCATAAGCCATTTTTTGAATTTCACCTGATAAATTAATCATTTGGCGTTTCAAAGAATGCTCTACTACAATACGGGCATGAAATTCAATATTAGCGGCAGAGTTTACTCTTTGGGTCAATTCTGCTAAGTACAACGCCCCGCCAACCATATCTAATTCTCCAGTTTTGAGAAGTTGATTCTTTACGGTTAATAAGTCAATAGGCTCAGAATTGGCAAATAATTGGGTAATGGCTCCATAAATTCTTTGGTGAGCTTCTTTATAAAATGTATCTACTTTCAATATATCAATAACATCCGTAAGGGCGTCACGTTCTAACATTAATGCACCCAAAACAGCCTCCTCCAAATCAGTAGCTTGGGGCGGAATTTTGCCCAATCCAGTATCTAACCAACGATTTTGCGATGAAATTCGTCCGCCAGCATAAGTACCGTTTTTCTTGAAATTACTATTATTTGGATTTTGTTGTTCCATTGGGTTAGTCTAAAATCAATATTTTTTTTGAAGCTGTTTTTGACACAATTTTACGAAAATAAATTGAGATTTCCCATCAGAAAAATTTTCTGTTTTACACAATTGGTTGATTTTCAATGAAAAAGCAATACACCTTTTTTTTATATTGTATATCTATACGGTTGAATAGCTTTTTTTAGTAGATTTATGAAAATATTTTGATTTGACTTTTGTTTCAAAAAATAGCTTTCGAAATATAAAAATAATTTTTTAACTATAAATCCATACTGCCGACAGCTGTCAGCCAATTGCTGACAACCGACAGCCATAAAAACATTGACAGAAAAAGTAATCACCTTAGAGGACGTTGAGTTAGTAGGCTTTCTTGGCGTTGAAAACAGCAATATTAAAGAAGTTGCAGCGGCATTTCCGCAAAGTAAAATTATTTCACGTGGTAATGAAATTACCGTGCGTGGATCCATAACAGATATTGTTAGAATTAATGATATTTTAGACTCATTGGTAAGGCATTATCATCAATATGGTAAAATTTCAAAGGAACAGGTTCGTTCATACTTGACGCTTGAAAAAGACCCCGATTCTGAACCTGAAGTACACTTAAAAGAGCCTGATGGTGACGTTCTTTTATACGGAACCAAGGGGATAGTTATTAAAATAAAGTCGCCAAACCAAAAGAAAATGGTGGAAGCAGTGGCGGAAAACGACATTGTTTTTGCTGTTGGTCCAGCGGGTACGGGAAAGACCTATATGGCTGTGGCTCTGGCAGTTAGAGCCTTGAAAAATAAAGAAGTTAAAAAAATCGTTATTACTCGACCTGCTGTAGAAGCAGGTGAGAATTTAGGTTTTTTACCAGGGGATTTGAAGGAAAAAATTGATCCCTATCTTCGCCCTATTTATGATGCCTTGGATGATATGATTCAACCAGAAAAGTTGAAATTTTATATTGAAAATCGTATTATAGAAATTGCCCCTTTGGCATATATGCGTGGTAGAACTTTGAATAATGCTTTCATTTTACTGGACGAAGCTCAAAACACAACTCCCATGCAAATGAAAATGTTTTTGACACGTATGGGCATCATGTCAAAGGTCATTATAACGGGTGATAAAACGCAGATAGATTTGCCCACCAAGGTAAAATCTGGGTTAGCAGAAGCAGTTAGAATTTTAGGAGGAATTAAAGGGATTACTTTTGTAGAATTGGACGGTAAAGATGTTTTAAGGCACCGTTTGGTGCGAGATATCATTATGGCTTATGAGAAATCAGAAGGAGAAAAATAATTGCTAAATTTGTTTTGGAATGATAACGCAGGCAGGGTTTTT
>JANPIG010000985.1:0-18215 GCA_031424875.1 Cytophagales bacterium | reverse complement strand
AAATCAACTGAAACGGTAAAAGGTGTTTCGTGCGAAGTAGTATTTTTACCTACCATCATGGTCAGACCCAGCTCTTCACAACGTTCTTCCGTGAGCGATACGCACATGAGTCCACGAGCCTCTCGAATCATAAAATTAACGAGTTCGGGCGTAATGGCTTCGGAAGCACAAATCATATCACCCTCATTTTCACGGTCTTCATCATCAGCAACGATGATTATTTTTCCTTGTCGAATCGCCTCAATGGCTTCTTCAATGGTATCTAATTTTATATCTGACATCTTAGTTTTCTAAACCTTTATTATTACAAAACAAAGTTACGAACTTTTGTTCCCACGAAAGGTTAATTTATTGATTTAGCAATTGTCTTTGTGTGATTATTGACCACATTGATAGGAGAGAGAGATTTGTTTTTTAGGGATTGATTTTTTTTCAAATAGATGATATAGAGAGGTTGAGATTTTATGCTAAGCAACTCAATATTTAATTGTAACTAATTGATTTTTAAATATTTAATAAGTGTTTTTATTGGAATAATCTTTTTTTGCTTTATATTTACTCTCGAGTTACGAACGAAATTGGTAAACCAATTCGCTCAGATTATTCTGCTTCTGAATAATTGTAAACCTTTTAGGCTTCTTGCTTACATAACAAATTTCATTCCTTCTTTTTTTCATTCAAGTTTGGCACGCAAATCGCATACTATTTGTCATAAACCAAAGTAATTTTAATGGTATTCCAGTTTCTAAGAGCCTTTGAAAAATCTTAGCACAATTTTTGCATAGTTTTTAGCAATAAAATCATGTTGAAAAGCCTAAGAATTTCGTTCAAAGTATAGTTTTAACAAAAAACACTATCCGAATTTATTTCAGAAGGCTTTGATGCGATTGATACCCATAAAATAAATATGAAGAGGATTTCTAAAAACATAGCAATTGCCTTGTTGGGCATGATGGTATGGACATTATCGGAGGAAACGTATGCCCAATGTAGAGTTGACAATAGCAATTCGGTTCAAGGGGAATTTGCCATTAATGGAATTCAAGTGAAAGGTGATGGTGGCAATAGTTTGACTGCTCCTAATAATATTCCTATCAAAATATGCGAGGGTGAACTAATAAAACTCAGAAATACCCTTGTAGGAACAAATCCCTCAGTAAGTATCAGTTATTGGATTACGCCAGAAGCTAATTATCGTGCTGTTATTCCCAATCCAATTCCTTCTAATCCTGGCGGGCGGACTGTCGGCTATACACCCCCTACTGATGCTTTTGTGGAAGTAAAAATGAATGATAATTCTGTTCCACAAGGTTTTTCAAGTTATTCAACACCAGGACGATACGTTATTTATCAATATGATAATACTCCGACAGGAACCACAGATCCCTTTCACCATGCTTGTCAAGTAATTGAAATTATAAAAGCCACAGTACCTGATGTTCAATTTAATACTTGTAGCGGTGGACAAGTGATAACAAAATTCCTATCAACTGCTAATAATAAATATGATAATTATAATATAAAATACATTCTTGCACCAGGTTTCCAACCTTCTGATACCACAGGAAAAATTGCTACTTATCCATTTGATTTTAAAAATATTGCTAATTTAGGAGGGTATAGTTCAGCAAAAATTGAGGTGAAGGGATTAACCAAAACAGGAGGATGTCCTGCTCCCGCCTCTCCGTTACAGACTATTTCTTTAAATACTGCTGTGGTTAATAAGCCTTCTTTCAATGCCATTGTAGGGACAACCCTTAAAGGAGAATTCAAGTTGGCAATTACTGCCGACATTGGTATAAAGCGTAATGTATATATGCGTGACCCCACAGATCCCTCACAGAATAATTTTAATTATACTGCACCTTTCAAAAATTATACTTCAAGTGCTGCATCAGGTTTAGATAGCAATTCCGTTCAAGTTCCTGATGGTAGTAAAGTCTATTGTTTTCAAACAGAGGCTATTGATGGTTCTTGTGCAAGTTCTTTTGTGAGTAATCCCGCTCTAAGAAGTAATGAACTCTGTACAACGCTTATTGATGTAAAAGCAGAGAATAATAAAAACGTAATTACGTGGTCTCAGGCATTGGGAGGCGGATTGATTAACGCCAATTTTATAAATTATGTACTTGAAAGATACCGTCCAGATGGCACATTCGATAAAGTGCTTACTTCAACGCCAAATGCTTCAAATATCACTTTTACAGATGGGGGAGTTATTTGTGGTCAGGAATATGTTTATAAAGTAACCACCCGTTACCCACTAAAATCTGTATCTCAATCTTTTAAAGTAAAGGCAACATCTAGCGATACGCCTCCTGCCATATCAAGAGTTTTTGCTACTATTTCTAATACAGGGACAAATGTGCGAGTACAAGGGCAATTTAATGTGGCGGCAGTTCCCGTAAACATTAAACCAAACGCTTACAAATATTACCGTTCCGAGAGTTTAGGAGGTACTTATACTTTATTAAAATCAGGTAATTCATTCATTGATGATATTACGGCTGATATTGATAAAAAGTCCTATTGCTATTATATGACATGGACAAACCTGTGTAATAACGAATCTGACCCTTCCGATAAAGTTTGTACAGTTCATTTAAAATCTGATGGCTCAACCTTGAGATGGACACCCGAATCATCACTTTCTGTGGGTACCGATAGTTATCTTGTACAAAATGTAAACCCTACTACAAAAACCAATATTAAAGTATTGAAGGACAATCTGATAGGTGCTCAAACTTTTGATACTAAAGCATTGGGAGAAGAAGAAGGTCAAGAATTATTTATACAAATTGAATCAAGACCAGTAGGTTGGAATACTACTGACCCCAATGTTTTACCTTCAACTTTATCCAATATTATCCGAGTTTTCAGACCATCATTTTCTATGACTCCTCAGATATTCACACCCAATGGCGACGGAAACAATGATAAGTTTTTGGTAAGAGGAAAATTTGTTAAAAAGTTAAAAATGACCATTTACGACCGTTGGGGCAATGTAGTATATTATGAAGACACCGATAATTTTCCTTTGGAAAAGAATCAAACCGATAGTAACGTAGTAGGCTGGAACGGCATCATGAATAACGGAAATCGTGCCATTGAGGGCAGTTATGCTTATAAAATAGAAATTGAAGATACCATTGGGCAAGTAACCACCAAAGAGGGTGCTTTGCTCTTAGCATATTAAATTCACCTAACACATCTTTTGAAAAGAAACCTCGGCTTAAAGATAAGTTGAGGTTTCTTTTTTGCGTTACATCAATAGTGTAGTAAATTGCATTGTTTATTAATTTTCAAAATTAAGAGTTTGAATTATGAATAATTTTAAATTAAGGCTAAAACATTCATCATTCATAACTCATCATTCATAATTATTTCAAAAAATGTTCGACATGATGGGAATGCTTGGCAAGGTCAAAGACCTCCAAGCCAAAATGAAAGAAGCACAAGAGTCATTAGGCTCAATCATTGAGACTGGCGAATCGGGTGCAGGCATGGTGCGTGCCACCGTAAACGGCAAAAAGCAATTGCTTAAAATTGAGATTGATGAAGATCTCATCCGTCCCGAAGACCGTGAAGTGCTGCAAGATTTAGTGGTTGCTGCCACCAACAAAGCCATGGAAAATATTGAAGACAAAGTAAAAGCCCATCTTCAAAATGCTACCCAAGGGCTAATGCCCAATATCCCAGGAATGGATTTAGGCGGAATGTTTTCGTAAATAGGTGTTAGGTTTTAGGGGTTAGGTGTTAGTAGGCAAATAGTCTTAACACCTAACCCCCAACACCTAACCCCTGAAACCTATAAAAATGTTAAAAGTACAAAATCTAACCAAACAATACGGCTCTCAGTGGGCGGTAAATGATATATCTTTTGAAGCTCAAAAGGGTGAAATCGTAGGCTTTTTAGGACCAAACGGTGCGGGTAAATCCACAACGATGAAGATTGCTACGGGCTATCTATCCGCCACCTCTGGCACGGTAGAAGTATGTGGCTATGACGTTCAAACAAATTCATTGGAAGTTCGGAAAAATATTGGTTATCTGCCCGAACATAATCCTTTGTATTTGGATATGTACGTCAAGGAGTTTTTAGAATTTATTGGTGGAATTTATGGATTGAAAGGTCAGAATTTGCAAAAAAGAATTTCTGAAGTGATTGATTTGTTGGGACTTAGCTTGGAACAAAAAAAGAAAATCGGGCAACTTTCTAAAGGTTATCGCCAACGGGTAGGACTTGCTCAAGCCCTCATACACGACCCCCAAGTCTTGATTTTGGACGAACCCACCACAGGGCTTGACCCTAATCAATTGGCGGAAATTAGAGGAGTAATCAGAAATATTGGCAAAGAAAAAACCGTTATTTTTTCCACGCACATTATGCAAGAAGTAGAAGCAATTTGTGATAGAGTGGTGATTATTAATCGTGGAAATATCGTAAAAGATTCTTCAATAAATGATATGAAACAAGCAGGAAAGACGATGGAGGAGGTTTTTAGGGAATTGACGGTTTGATTTGCAAAAGAAAATTTTATTCTGTATTTTTAAAATAAAAAAGATTATGAAAACATTAGAATTAGATATTTTTTCAGATACTGACGAAGACGAAGTAATGAAATATTTAAGAGTTTTGGAGGATAGGCATTTAATTGGTTTACGGAAATCAAAATCAACTGTTTTACCAGGCGAACCGCTTACAGTTGAGCAATTGAACAGACAAATTGAAAAGTCTGAAACCAGTAGAGCCTATACGCCACAAGAAGCTCGTAAATATTTAGGAATATAAAATGAATATTAGCCGTAATGTAATTCTTAAAGAAGAATTCCTTGATGAATTACTTGAAATTCAAGCATATTTAGAGGGAGAATCATTAGGAAGAGGTAAGAAATTTATTAGTAGAATTTATGATTTTATGATGGATACTATTGAGCGAATGCCATTTATGTTTCAAGAATATCCCTATAAATTAACTGACGATAAAATTTATCGTAGAGCAATATTTGAATCTCAATATGTAGTTATTTACCAGGTACTTGATGATGCAATTGTTATTTTAAAGATACATCATACCAGTAAGAATCCTGATAATATACAAATAGATTAATCTGAAATTTTATGTCTGAACAAAATAAAAATGAAATACTGCCTAAAAGAAGAAGCATAGCACTTCCTGGCGAACCATTGACAAAAGAAGAAATGATTTATGAAATTGAATTAGCCATAAATAGCCCAATCAAATATACTGCGGAGGAAGCTAAAAAGATTTTAAAATTATAAAATTTTCGTAAAATCTATGGTATAGTTTTTATTTCTCCTCCTCAAATCTCGGAATCAACATTGGCACTTTTTTCTGGTAATCTTTATACGCCTTTCCAAATTGTTCCACTAACTTTTTCTCCTCAAAATAAATTCCAATTCTGATATAAACAGTTAATGCTAAGGCAGTTACAAGACTTGAAAGCAATCCTGAAAAGCCAAACCACCCCCACAAAAATACTAAAATTCCCAAGTAAAGTGGATGTCTGATTACGGACGAAAGTTCATCTTGCTTAAAAGTAGAAGGCTTCGGAGATTGTTGTAAAGATTGTGTTCCAATAAATTCTGCTAAATCATAGCTTGTCAGTGCTTTATAGGCTAAAAATAATCCCGAAGTCATCATCAACCCTCCCAAAATTTGATTGAGTAATGATTTTTCTAATAATAATTGTGAAGGAATGGAAAACTGATAATTTAGAATAGGAAGTATCATTAAAAGGGCTAATCCATTATAGATTAGGCGATAATATTTTGAAATTCCTTTAAAAATATTCTTCACCGAATTCATCGCCAAAACTGTATGGATAAATCCATAAGCCAACCAAAGAAGCGATAAAATAATTTCTGGTTTCATGGTATTGTAGGGGTTGGGGGTTAGGTTTTAGGGAATAGTGAGAAACTCTTATGCGTGGCACGGCTAAACAGTAATTTTCCTAATTGAAACAGAGTTGTTTAGCCGTGCCACGCATTTTTAAACAATTTTCTATTTTTGCAACCTCCCTATATGGTAAAAAAAATCATTCCGTTGGTCTCGACTCCGCCGCTTCTTTATTTTCATCCGCACCAATGTCTTCAAGAGGTATTTCAGGTACATTTTCTTTCCCTTCCGAAGGCTCTACCTTAGCTTGCTCATTTTCATGAGGGTCAAAGAATTTGTTTTGAAAAATTAAGATAGAAACTACACCACAGAAAATTGAAGCATCTGCAAAATTAAAAATGGGCGTAGAATACCAAGAACCTCCAAAATAAGGAACCCAGTCTGGAATCCACCCTTGATAAGGGTCAAAGAAAAACATATCAATCACCTGTCCATGAAACCAAGGCGTAGGCGAACCTGCAGGAGTATTCCCTAAAAATTTACCATAAAAGATACTATCAATTACATTACCGATTGCTCCCCCCAAAATGGCTGCAATACTCCATAATAGCCCTTCATGGGCATTTTTATAAGCTAATTTAACCAAATACCAACCGATACCAACCATCGCAAAAAGTCTAAAAAGACTCAAGGCAATTTTGCTATACAATTGTGGAAGGAAATCCAAAGTCATACCAAAAGCCATGCCCTTATTCAAAACATAGTGTAGTTTGAACCAATGCCCAATGAGAGAAATTTCATTGCCTTCATAAATCATGTATTTATGAACAGCTAATTTAATTGCTTGATCAATAACGATAAGGATAAGCGTAAGCCAAAAATATTTATACGGGGAACGAAACATAAGTCAATTATTAAATATTTATTATTTATTATTAGTTATTAGTCGAGTAGCGCACTACTATAATTAAATAGTTTATACTGTAATAAGTCTAAAATATAACGATAAAATTACGACACGTCGATATTTTCTAACACCTACTAACTAATAACTAAACCACAAAGATAAAAATAAAGAAGCCACAAATTGACTAAATCTGTGGCTTCTTATAAAAATCTGTTTAAACCCCTTGGGCGTAAATGATGCAAAATAATGAAAAACCTTGCGTCCTCCCGCCTATGCGGTGAAATTATTTCTTCTGAAACAACAATCGCTTTCTTCTTACCATTTCTCTTTTTATCAATACAAATTCACGGCTTGCTTGCCCTGCCACCGATGTGTTTTCATCCGCACGGCGGAACAAGTACGGCATAACTGCATCCACAGGACCATACGGTACATACTTGGCTACATTATAACCAGACATTGAAAGATTGTAAGAAATATTATCAGACATACCCAACAATTGGGCAAAATAAAAATGATTATCAGAAGGGGCAATATTGTGTTGTTGCATTAAATCAACTAAATATTTGCAACTATATTCATTGTGAGTACCTACACAGATTGAAATTACATCACGATTTTCAACGGCAAAAACGATAGCATCATTAAAATCACGGTCGGTTGCAGCTTTTGTTTCATGTACGGGTTCGCAATAATTGTCTTCGTGGGCTTTCTGACGTTCTTTTTCCATATATGCACCTCTTACTAATTTTACACCCAAAGCATAATGATTTGTACGAGCGTTTTCAGTAGCAACTTTCAAATTATGAAACATATCTTTACGATACATTTGAAAGGTATTATAAATTAGACACTTAGAATGGTTATATTTTGCCATCATTTCATACGTCAAAGTATCAATAGTATCTTGAATCCACGACTCTTCGGCATCTATGAAAATCTTTACATTTAGTGCTGCTGCTCTTCCACATAAAGTGTCCATGCGTTCACGGATGCGTTGGAAAGCTTCTTTTTCTTCTTCGTAAAGCGGTTGTTCCAACTGAATTTTCTCTAATAATTCAGCACTTCCGATACCTGTAACCTTAAAAACAGCGAACGGAATCGCAATATTCTGGTTTGCCTTTTCAATAGTTAATAATATCTCTTTGGCTGTTTTATCAAAGCTCTTTTCATCATCTTCACCCTCAACGGAATAATCCAAAATTGTGCCGATATGGGCTTTGTCCAAATTTTCTATGGTTTTATTACATTCTTGCAGTGTTTCTCCACCGCAAAACTGTTGAAATACCGTAGATTTTATCAAATTTTTTATCGGAAAATGAAGAAAAAGAAATAGTTTGATAAAAAAAGTCCCTAACTTTACAAGCCAATTCTGGTTCATACTTGCAAAAATCAAATAAACCTTCTTCAATTCAAAGTTAGATTTTGAAGAAAAAGCAATGGAAGTATCCTCAAAACTAACTTTGGGAGCCTTCGTGCGGATTTTGGTGGTTGGCATTTGAGTCATTTTACAGACGTAATAATCTATATTTAATTGAAAACCGAATTTATTGAATATCAGTTTAATATGGTTCAGAGTATCGTCAAGTATTTTACAAAACGTGCAAAGATAATATATTAGAATAATACAAAAATGAGTTTTAGTAAATTAAATTTTTCAAACTAAACTTATTATTGATTTTTATTGTGTTTTGTAGATTATCTTTTTGTAAATACAACAAAAAATCTGACGAAATAATGCCCAACCTTTACATTTTGTATATAAAAATTGTTTTTAAGATTAACGAATTTAATATTGTTTACCAATGAATGCGAATTTAGACATCATGCCGATGCAGGAATGGATTAATACTGACGGCAAACCTTTAATAATTGCGGGACCATGTTCGGCAGAAACGGAGGAACAAGTGTTGGAGACTGCCAACAGAATCAAAGCCGAAGGTTACGCACATATTATGCGTGCTGGTGTGTGGAAACCACGTACTCGTCCAGGAAGTTTTGAAGGAATGGGAGAACCCGCTTTGAAATGGCTTGTGGAGGCGAAAAAACAAACAGGTTTGCCTTTGGCTTGTGAAGTAGCCACCCCCGAACACGTAGAACTGTCCTTGAAATATGGCGTTGATGTGTTGTGGATAGGAGCAAGAACCACCGTAAATCCATTCAACGTTCAGGATTTGGCTGATGCTTTAAAAGGCGTTGATATCCCTGTATTAGTAAAAAACCCTGTAAATCCAGATTTAGCGCTTTGGGTTGGAGCTTTTGAACGTTTGCAAAATTCTGGTTTGAAGAAATTGGGTGCTATCCACCGTGGTTTCTCAAATGCTCAGGAAACAAAATATCGTAATTCACCCATGTGGCAATTAGCCGTTGAGATGAAGCGTTTGTTCCCTCAATTGCCCATGATTGGCGATCCTTCGCACATGGCAGGTAAGCGTTCTTTGTTAATGGAATTGTCGCAGAGAATCTTAGATTTGAATTATGACGGAATGATTATTGAGACGCACCGTGATCCAGACAACGCATGGTCGGATGCTTCTCAGCAAGTTACGCCCGAGGTTTTGGGGCAAATGTTGCGTGAATTAGAAGTGCGTCAGGCAAATTATGGGGCTGATTTTACGGATGAATTAGCAGCATTGCGTGGCAAAATTGACAATATTGACCGTGAATTGCTGGAAGTATTGGCAGCCCGTATGTCAATCGTTGAGAAATTGGGTGATTACAAACGTGACAACAACGTAGCCGTTCTTCAATTAGACCGTTGGAAGCAAGTTCATGCCGACCGTGCTAAGCAAGCAACGGGCTTAGGTTTATATCCAGAATTTGTTGAAGAATTATTCAAATTGGTTCACTTAGAATCTATCCGTAAACAAACGGAAGTGATGAGTTCCCAACCAGCTTGATTTGGTTTTATATAAAAGTAAAAGGCTATTTCTGTTGTGGAAATAGCCTTTTTTGTGCCTTATATTTTCAAACAACGTTGCCCTAAATCTATCCTCCAATATTACCAAATCTTTAAATAATCAAATAAAATTGTATGATTTAAAGAATCTGTATTGGAATAGTTATATTTTTAACCACCTTTAAAACTTTGTTTCGTAACTTTACGTCATAATAAAAAACAATAGAAATGGGTTAGACTTTGTACCCAATTTTATTAATTATAATTCGGAAATAATCGGTTAGCACAATATGTGCGATACGCCTTTAGACGTATCAAACTCGAACCCGAATTCCATTTAAACGTAAAGTATTATGTATCAAAATTTGTTATTGGCGGAGTTAATTGTGGAGAAGACACAATCCCGCACGGAAAACATGGAATCGTCTGAAAATCAGGATTCAAAAAGTTGGTTAGAGCGTTTTTTCGATTTCTTAACGCCCACCGACCACAACATTGCAACAAAATAAGCAATTCATATTTTTAGACGAAGCCCTATCATTTTTTGATGGGGCTTTTTTGTGATTGGGGGTTTAGGGATTGTGGGGTCTTGGGGTTTAAGGATTCAGAGTTTATAAATCTTGCTACCAATTTTTTTCGTAAATTTGAATGCCTGCCGACATAACTGGTACGTAATTTTAACCAATTTTGTAGGGAAAATACTGAACCCCTCAAACCCCTCAAACCCCAACAAGCCCTTAACTTCCATGCAAAAAATTATTCATAAGCATCCTCTCGCTATCCGCTGGTTTCATTGGATTAATTTTCCGATACTTTTCTTGATGATTTGGTCTGGAATGTTGATTTATTGGGCAAATGGAATCTATAAAATTCAAGTGGGAGATGCCGTACTTTTCAAATTTTTTCCCAAAGGATTTTACACATTTTTGGGGCTGTCGGGGCAGTTGGCGAAAGGCATGGCTTGGCATTTTGCTGCCATGTGGCTATTTACCATTAACGGCATTTTATACTTTCTATATACTATGATTTCGGGGGAATGGAAATTGATTTTCCCAACAAAAAACTCTTTCAAAGAGGCCTGGGAAGTAGTTTTGCATGATTTAGGCATCAGAAAAATTGCTCCTCCACAAGAGAAATACAATGCTGCTCAACGTATAGCTTACACGATGGTGATGGTGATGGGCTTTGGATCAATCCTGACAGGATGGGCAATTTTTAGACCTGTGCAATTATCATGGCTTACTACTATTTTGGGAGGTTATAAACTCGCCCGATTAGAACATTTTGCTCTCACAATTGGCTTCGTTTTGTTTTTTGTAGTACACATTCTTCAAGTAATAAAAGCAGGTTGGCAAAATTTTCAAAGCATGATAACAGGGTTTTCAATTTCGAATGATAGAATGAATGAATGATAGAATATTATTCGTCCATTCACTCATTCCATCATTCACTCATTCAACATTGAAAAAGACATGAAAGAAGAACTCACATCTGAGCAACAAATACGTAGAAGAACTATCAAAGCCTTTGTAGGTTTTGGCGTGGCGAGTCTTATTCCTGTGGCAGCATGGAAGTGGATAAATGCGAGTCCGTATTTAAACAATACTCTCGCACCTTTGCGTAAAACTTTAGAATTTAATGAAAAATTGACCGCTAAATTATTGTCTAACAGTCATTTAGCTCCCACATTTCCAAAAGCCGAAGCCGAGCCAAGAGTAAGGATTAATGGCAAAGAAGGCTTGAGCGGAGAAATTTTAGAAGACTATACAATAAAAGTAGAATCGGGTGAAAAAAAATTTGAGGTTTCGCTGGATGATATAAAAGCCTTGCCCAAGCAAGAAATAATCTTTGAATTTAAGTGTATTGAAGGCTGGTCTCAGATTCAGCATTGGGCGGGAGTGAGGTTTGTAGATTTCATGAATCACTATCAAATTGGGCAAAAAGATACAGAAAATTTGTTCAATTACGTAGGCATGGAAACACCCGACGGCAAATATTATGTAGGTATAGATACCCCAAGCGCCGTGCATCCTCAAACAATTTTGGCTTATGAAATGAATGGAAAGCCACTCGAACCGCTTCATGGCTCACCCCTACGCCTGATAATTCCTGTAAAATACGGATATAAAAGCCTGAAAAAAATTGGCGTAATCAAGTTTTCAGATACCCGTCCCAAAGATTATTGGGCATTATTTGGATATGACTATTTTGCAGGAATGTAGTAGTTTTTTACAGGCTAAAATTCTTCATTCTCACACTTCGGGCGATTCACTCCGTTTTTTCTACCGTTTACTAATTCATGATTGTTTTATAAGAAGTATAATTTTTAGTTTGTATTATCATTTATAAAAGAAGAATTTGTGTATTGAACAAATTAGTCTTTGTATTTGCTTGCAATACTTTTAAAAACTTTAACTCTTTAAATTTAAAAATCATGAACACAAAAAATGCAAAATGGCTGATGTTCGGCTTCACGTTTTCTTTAATTATTCTGTTAAATTCATGTCAAAAAGACTTACAACTGAATGAATTAAAGGATTCTAACGCAAAAAGTTTTAGAACAGCCTCAGCTGGTACATTAGATTTATTAGGAAAAAATACTTTTAACATTTTTAAAGACACCATTCCAACCTTTTTTAATTATAACGATGGGAATGGGCTAACATTAGGAGTAAAATTTAAAGCAGGCAAAGATGGATATATTTACGGAGTTCGTTTTTTGAGAGGGAATGCCACTAACACCGTTTACAGCGTTGCTCTTTGGTCGGAAACAGGGCAATTATTAGCAACAGGTAAAGTGGAAGGAGATAGCACACTGCCCAAAAATGCTTGGATTGAAGTGCCTTTTACAAAATCTGATGGAACGAAAGCACAAGTAGCCATCACAGCAAATACTACTTATATTGCCAGCTACTATAACAAGAGTAGTCAGTACGTTGCTTTAAATGATGGATTGAATAATAATATTATTTCAGATTATGCTAATGCGGCAGGTTCAATTCGTTTGACGGCTTTGGGCGGGCTTGCAAATAATGGTAATGGAGTTTATAAATATGCCAGTGCTTCACAAAATCCAGCAACATTAAATGAATTTCCGAATGAATCATTCCGTAATACCAATTATTACGTGGATGTAATGTATAGTACTGAACCTTTGGCTGTTAACCTATTAGGAAATATTGTTCCGCCAAATATTGAAGCTAATGATTATGTGCCTTTGACCTTAGGCGTAAAATTCCAAAGTAGCACAGATGGATTTATTTCAGGCATTCGTTTTTATCGTGGTCTTGGTGGCAGTCGAGCGTATAGTGTGGCATTATGGACAGAAAGTGGCGAATTAATAGGAGAAGGTACAGTAAGTCCAGGAGAAGGTTCATTACCTGGGAATACATGGTATGAAGTACCTTTGCGAAAGAATTTTGTAAGGACCAGAGTGCCTATTAAAGCAAATACAACTTACATTGCCAGCTACTATACCTTAGGAGGGGGCTATCCGTATGAACATTTTGGATTGGATAATGACATCATTAAAAATCATGAATTGGGCGGAACACTCAAAGCATTAGGTGGAATAACCTATGGAGGTGATGGTGTCTATAAATATGCAGTTCCAAATAATACATCGCCAGTAGTGTTTTTAAATGAATTTCCATCACAAGCATACAGAAATAGCAATTATTTTGTGGATGTGGTGTTTAATCCAGAAATTTAAATCAAGTAACTTTTGTTATTGAATAAAAATCTCAGTCTATGATAGGCTGAGATTTTTTGTGAAAATTTAAAAAATAAAATAGTATGCTTGCATAACAATTTGAAAAATCATTAACTTTACTGAATGGGAATTTTTGATAAAATATTCAAAAAAAATGTTAAAGGTTATATAGGACATTATGACCTTGAAGATTGGTGGAATTCAACTTTTACTAATGAAGAAAAAGAATATATAATCAATACTTATAAACCGATGGGAGCTTCATTAGGTGGAGAAATTAAAATTTTAGGTGAAGTATTAATTAAAGGGAATATAGGATATACATCACATTCTAAGCTATTGTTTTTGGTATTTCTTTCAGGTTGGTTTTCGAGTAACAAGTCAATAAATATAGCATTAAAAATAATTCAACAAGTAGAAAAAATTATCATAGAAAATGGCAATAATAACGATCCGTTAGATGAACATTTTGCTTATGGTGCGATGATTGAAATCTATTACAAACTTAGAGATTCAGAAAAATTATATCTTGAAAAAGCTGTTGACGCTTGTAAAAACCAAATTAAAATTTCTTTGAAATCAAAAGAAGCATTTTTGAAAGAATATAAGAACTCTTTTCTTCCAAGCACAATTGGATTTAAACAGCTTGCCATAATTCATGAAAAATTAAAAGAGTACAATTTAGCAATTGAAACCTGTAAAATTGCATTGAAACAAGGATGGGCTGGAGATTGGGAGAAGAGAATAGAACGTTGTGAATTAAAATTAAAAAACCAAATATAAATTATTTCAGAAATCACTTTTGAATCTATGTATTCTATGATTCTATGTGGTTGCAAAGCCAAAAACAATGAACCGTTCAATTAGAAAAGTAGCCGTACTTGGCTCAGGAATTATGGGAAGCCGTATTGCTTGCCATTTTGCTAATATTGGCGTGGAGGTCTTGCTTTTGGACATCGTTCCGAGAGAACCCAACGATGCCGAAAAAGCCAAAGGACTAACCACCGAACATCCAGCGGTGCGTAACCGTATCGTGAACGAAGCGTTCCAAAATACCCTCAAATCTAATCCTGCGGCATTATATTCGCCTTCGTTTGCGAACCGTGTCAAATTGGGAAATTTTGACGATAATCTCGCTGAAATTAAAAATTACGATTGGGTTATTGAGGTAATCGTGGAGAATCTCGCTATCAAACAATCGCTTTACGAAAAAGTGGATGCTTTGCGTAAAACTGGAACGTTAGTAACCTCGAATACGTCGGGAATTCCGATTCATTTGATGGCAGAAGGGCGTTCTGAGGACTTTCAGAAGCATTTTTGTGGAACACACTTCTTCAATCCTCCAAGATATTTGAAGTTGTTGGAAATCATCCCAACGGCTACAACTGACACTGCGGTTACGGATTTTTTGATGCACTACGGTGACCGTTTCTTAGGAAAAACAACCGTTTTGTGTAAAGATACGCCTGCGTTTATCGCCAACCGTGTAGGTATTTATTCGATGGTGAAAACCATAAAAGTGGTTGAAGAATTGGGTTTGACGGTGGAGGAAGTCGATAAATTGACCTCCGTAGTAGTGGGTCGCCCAAAATCTGGAACATTCCGTTTGTCGGACGTTGTGGGTTTGGACACTACCATCAACGTATCGAATAATCTTTACGCAGGATTGACTACTGATGAGTCGAAAGAAACCTTTATGATTCCTGAAATGATGAAAAAATTGCAGGAAAATAAATGGTTGGGAGACAAAACAGGTCAAGGTTTTTATAAAAAAATAAAAGGAGCGGGTGGTAAATCTGAAATTTTAGCCTTAAACCTTAAAACTTTTGAATACGAACCTTCGCAAAAAGTAAAATTTGATGTTTTTGAAAAAACGAAAAATTTAGCCTTGAAAGACCGTTTTGCAGTTTTATTAGCCGACAAAACCAAAGCAGGAGAATTTTACAGAAAGACCATCTTAGACGGTTTTAGATACGTAACTTATAGAATACCAGAGATCTCGGACGAATTATATCGCATTGACTCCGCCATTTGTGCAGGTTTCGGATGGGAAATGGGTTTATTTGAAACGTGGGATGCTTTGGGTGTAGAAAAAGGCATCGAATTAATGGCAACCGAAGGCATGAAACCCGCTGAATGGGTTAATGAAATGTTGGCTTCGGGAGCAAAAACGTTCTATAAAAGTGAAGGTGGAAAACGTTTATATTATGACATTCCAAGCAAGAGCTACAAAGTAATTCCAGGCACAGAATCATTCATTATTCTCGAAAATCTTTCGGATAATGTGGTTTGGAAAAATGGCGAAAGTACCGTTTATGATTTAGGAGAAGGTATTTTAGGCTTAGAATTCCGTTCAAAAATGAACACTTTCGGAGCTGGGGTAATTGAAGGCGTTCAAAAGGGGATTTCATTAGCCGAAAAAGATTTTAGAGGATTAGTCATCGGAAACGACAGTACCGAAGCATTTTCGGCAGGAGCAAATTTGGCGATGTTATTCATGTACGCCATCGAACAAGAATTCGATGAAATAAACATGATGATTGCTCAGTTCCAACAAACGATGATGCGAGTACGTTATTCGTCAATTCCAGTGGTGGTTGCACCGCATACATTGGCGTTGGGTGGAGGTTGCGAAATCTCTTTGCACGCTGACCGAGTAGTGGCAACGGCTGAAACCTACATGGGACTCGTAGAAGTGGGCGTTGGTCTAATTCCTGCGGGCGGAGGTACTAAAGAAATGGCGCTTCGTTGCTCAGATTTATACGCATCGGGCGACCCAGAATTGAATACTTTGCAAGCTGCATTTATGAATATTGCTACGGCGAAAGTAAGTACATCAGCACAGGAAGCATTGGAAATGAACTACTTACGTCGTGGAGATGAAATTGTTTTGAGTCGTTCAAGATTAATTGCTGATGCCAAACAAGCCGCTGTTGAATTGGCAGAGGCAGGTTATACGCAACCAAAACAACGCACCGATATTCGTGTACAAGGCAAGGCAGGAATTGCATTATTTAAGGCAGGAGTTCAAGGCATGAAAATGGGACGTTATATCTCAGAACACGATGCAAAAATTGCCGATAAATTAGCCTACGTTATCTCAGGCGGTGATTTGAGTTACGCCCAAAATGTAACGGAACAATATTTATTGGATTTAGAAAGAGAAGCGTTCCTTTCACTTTGCGGAGAAAAAAAGACCTTGGAACGTTTGCAGGGTTTATTGAATGGCGGGAAACCACCGAGAAATTAATTTTTTGGCTTTCGGCTATTGGCTGTCAGCTTTCGGCTTTAAAATTGGCAATAGTCTATTATAGATAAACTATTGAAAATTAACTCATTATGTACTGCAAAAAGCCGAAAGCTGATAGCTGAAAGCCGACTGCAATTTTAAAAGAAATTAACATGAACGCATACATAGTAGCGGGCTACCGTACCGCAGTTGGAAAAGCCCCAAGAGGTGTTTTCCGTTTTACAAGACCAGATGATTTGGCAGCCGAAGTTATCAAACATCTCATCGCACAAGTTCCTGCATTAGACCCCACTCGGGTGGATGACCTCATCGTGGGAAATGCCGTTCCAGAAGCGGAGCAAGGAATGCAAATTGCGAGATACATTGCCCTTTTGTCATTGCCTAAAAATGTTCCAGGCTTTACCATCAATCGTTATTGCGGTTCTGGTTTGGAAGCAATCGCTTTGGCATCGGCAAAAATTCACGCAGGAATTGCCGATTGTATCATTGCAGGTGGGGCAGAATCTATGTCATTAGTCCCAACAACGGGCTACAAAATGGCATTGAATTTTGACATCGCTCAGAAAAATCCTGATTATTATATCGGAATGGGTTTGACGGCTGAACAAGTTTCGGAACAGTTCAAAATTACTCGTGAAGAGCAAGATGAATTTGCCGTAGAATCGCACACAAAGGCATTAGCCGCCCAAGCCGCTGGACTTTTCAAGGATGAAATTGTGCCAATAACCGTCAAAGAAACGTATTTTGATGCCAACACAGGAAAGAAAAAGACTCGTGAATCAGTAGTTGATACCGACGAAGGACCAAGAGCAGGAACAACCATGCAAGCCTTGACGAATTTAAAACCCGTTTTTGCGGCAGGTGGAAGTGTAACGGCAGGAAATTCTTCTCAAACTTCAGATGGTGCGTCTTTCGTAATGGTGATGTCAGAAGCGATGGTGAAAGAGTTAAATCTTGAACCAATTGCACGTATGGTAACCTATACAACGGCAGGAGTTGAACCACGCATCATGGGTATTGGGCCAGTTGCTGCGATTCCATTAGCATTGAAAAAAGCAGGATTAAGCATCAACGACATCGACCAAATAGAATTGAACGAAGCCTTTGCGGCACAGTCGTTGGCAGTGATTAAAGAATTGGATTTAGACCGTTCAAAAATCAATATGAACGGAGGAGCCATTGCCCTTGGACACCCTCTGGGCTGTTCGGGAGCGAAATTATCCGTTCAATTATTCAACGAAATGCGACGTAGAAATCAGAAATACGGAATGGTTTCCGCCTGTGTGGGTGGAGGACAAGGGGTGGCTGGGATTTATGAGTTTTTGAAGTAGAATTTTGTATTAAAAAGGGGCTGAATCTTAGATTTAACCCCTTTTTTGCGTTTTACTAATTCGATTATGCCGCTAATTCCAACTCACGTACATGAAGCATATCTTTATTGCCAATCGGTCTAACTTCATTGGCTTCAAGAGTAACTACCGCTACTGTTTTGCCCTCTTTGGTCATAAATTCTACCTCATAACCTTCGTGATTGTTGTAGATTTCTACCACAATTCCAACATCACCTCTTATTAAACCTTTTTCGG
>JANPIG010000984.1:0-8842 GCA_031424875.1 Cytophagales bacterium | reverse complement strand
CTACTGGGTAGGGGTAGGCAACCGTATGTTTAGAGTACGAGCGTAAGGTGTGAGCCACCACCATCGTTGAGTATTGTCCCCACAATGGATTTCCTTCTTTTGGATAAAGCGACATTGCCCATACTTTTTTGCCCTCTACGTCCACCTGCATGGCATCCCAGATGAATTTACGAGAACTGGCGAAGGCAAAATCACGCACATTATCAGCCTTATAAATCCAAGTTTTTTTGCCCGTTGGTTTTCCTTTTTCAGCCTTTTCAGCTTCTTCTTGCGAGACAATTAAAACTGGACGAGTAGCAGTTTTTGCTTTCTCCCAACGCTTCATTTGTTCAGAAGAAAGTACCGCATTTGGATTTTGTAATTCTCCTGATGCACCCACCACATGGTCGTTTGGCACGGTGAGAGCAACTTTATAATTTCCGAAGTTTAAGGTAAATTCCCCTTGTCCCAAAAACTGTTTGTGTTGCCAGCCATATACGTCATTATAAACTGCCATTCTTGGAAACCAATGAGCGATGAAATAATTGACATTACCATCTTTGGCGAAATATTCATAACCCGAACGTCCGTAATATTCCGTAATTAAATAATTCCAATCAATTGAAAATGAGGTGCTTGTGCCTGATTTTAAAGGCGTTGGCAAATCAATTCGCATCATGGTTTTATTGATGATATATTTTAAAGGATTTCCCTTTATATCCTTTACTGAGAAAATTTTATAACCATAATCTTTTCCATCGGAGACTACTGCTTTGTCGGGCGTTTGTCCCGTCCGAACCGTTTCAATACTTCCTGTAGCAGTATTAACGGCATCATTTCCTTTCTCAAAGTGATTTTGGTCTAATTGCAACCACAAATAAGGCAATTCATCGGGAGAATTATTGAAATACGTAATGGTTTCAGAACCCGTAATTTTGCGTTCTACATCGTTCAATTCGGCTTTGATGTCATAGTCAGCCCGTTGTTGCCAATATTCTTTTCCAGGACTACCCGAAGCCGTGCGGTAAGTATTGGGCGTCGGCAAGTTTGTCAATTGTTCAAAGCGGGAGTTGGCATTGTATTGACTTGGAGCTTGTTGAGCTATGAGCCATGAGCTTTGAGCCATGAGGAGGATGGAAAGAAGGAATTTTAGTTTGTTTTTCATTTGTGTTTGTTTGGAAGTGAAATATAGTTTGACTACACGAATTTAGCTAATTTAGGATTATCATTCAAAAATTTGTGAATTTGCATAATTGTGTTGAATTTTGATTAAACTTAAATGATTAAGAATATGATATTGAAGGCGTTGAAATATAGTAGTGTTTGGTTTTACAAGAAATGGTCCATTGCAGGTGGCTCTTCAAAAGATAAAACTGTGCCTTTTAATAACATAAATTTAATAGTAGGACGTAATGCCTCGGGGAAAACACATTTTATAGAAGCTCTTAGATGGCTTTCAGACCTTTTTGAAGGTACCCCAATTGGAGGAGGATTAGACAGTATTAATTTTGAAGCCATATTTCAAAATGGTGGAGATGAAATTAAATATAATGCAGATTTTGGTAGAGGTAAGTCAATTCCTACTGAAAATTTATATATTAATGGTAAATCTAAATTAGATAGAGAAAAAGGGCAAATGTATTATAATCAACTCGATCAGTTTGTTGATTTTCAAATAGATGAAGATGTTTTAGCAATTGGACGTAAAGATTATATACAACAACCTTTCTTTGAGATATTTCATGTTTGGGGAAAAAATGTTTCACATTATCCATTTGGAGAAAATATGGGGAAACTTAATTTTACACGATTAGATAATGAGATAAATATTGACAAAATCCATTTTAAGGATTTTAATAATGTGCGTGGATTATATCATTTAGCAATAAAAGGGTTAGGGCCTAAGTTTGAGATTATTATTATAAATGATATGAAAAAAATAGATTATATGATTTCTTCTATCACATCAGAATCAATATCTAATTATCCAGTACTTAGTGTGCAAGAAATAGATCTCAATTTTAAAACGAATTTCGAAGATATGTCCCAAGGCATGGCAAGAGCCTTTTCTTTAATTGTTCAATTAAATTATTCCTTAATGGCAAAAATACCAAGCTGTATTTTGATTGATGATATAGGGGAAGGCTTGGATTATGACCGTTCAAAAAAATTGATAGAATTGATTATTGAAAAGGCGGAAGGCTCTAATATTCAAGTATTTATGACCACCAATGACCGTTTTGTAATGAATAGTGTTCCCTTGAAATATTGGTCAGTAATTCATCGAGAAGGTAATAAATCAGTGTTTTATAATTACCAAAATTCAAAACAAACGTTTGATGATTTTGCTTTTACGGGATTAAATAATTTTGATTTTTTTGCCACTGAATTTTACCGTCAAGGTTTTGAAGAATTTATAGCCACTGCACAATGAAAAAAATAGCCATATTTGTTGAAGGAGAAACAGAATACGATTTTATAAAAAGATTATTGCTTGAAATTGTGGGTGAAGAAAATCTCAAAATTGTTGGACATAAAATGGTGGGTGGAAATAAAAAATCTGGTATTCCAAGAACTGCAAATCTACAATTTGAATCAGAAATTGATGGAGCAAATTTTGAAGCAACTATTTTTATTTCAAGCCAGACAGAAAACGTTGATTCTGATATTATTGAACAAAAACAGACCTTAATCAATCAAGGTTTTTCTAAAATTATTGGATTAAAAGATCTTCGTGGAGACCAAAATGGACGTAAATTAATGCCCGAAGATTTGCCAAAATTTGAGTTAGGTTCTCGACTTACAGAACGTAGAAGTCTTCCAATTTCAACCCAAATAATCACCGCTGTCATGGAGATTGAAACGTGGTTTTTAGCTGAAACTAATCATTATGACAAAATTGATGATAGATTGACGAAGGATTTTGTGTTATCAAAAACCGCTGATTTGGGTTTTAATCCCTATTCTGATAATTTGACTCTGCGTTTAGAGCCAAAAGAGGATCTGCAAAATCTATATGGCTTAGTTAAAAAGATTTACAGTAAGAAAGAAACGGTAAGAAATAAAACCATCAACTGTTTAGATTACAACAACTTACGCCACAATATTGAGATAGAACCAATCAAACAACTTTTCAAAACTATTGATGATTTTTTAGAATAATTAAACAAAAATCTTTTACGCTTCGTTAGCAAGGTAATTGTTGAGTTTTGGATTGTTGAATTGTTGTTCACAATCTTAAAATCAACAATTTAAAAAGCGGTTCGCCGCCCGTTCAAAATTCAACAAATAACGATATGGCTCACGCAAATTTAAAATTGATTGATGCCCTCAGAATAACGGCACAAAAATTAGCAGAAGGTGGAAACTACCAGTGGGGACACATGGGTAGTTGCAATTGTGGCAACTTGGCTCAGGAATTGACCCAATTGACTAAAGCCGAAATCCATCAATTCGCCATGCAGGGGCGGGGAGATTGGCGTGAACAAGTAGAAGAATTCTGCCCTACCAGTGGTCTGAACATAGATTTACTCATTGCCGACCTCTTGAATCACGGACTAACGGTTACGGATTTGCAAGATTTGGAATGGCTTGCTGACCAAAGAATTTTACGCAGAATTCCGTTAGAAAGAAGAGACAAAATGGCTCATAATGTCCGTGAGGATGTGGTCTTGTATATGAATACATGGGCGGATATGCTTGAGGAACAGTTGATTCCGCATATTAAAATTGATCTTTCTTTTCTTGATGATTCGAAACAAGTTGAAAAGTCAAAAGTAGATGAATTGTCGACGGTGGAGATATAGTTTAACTTAATTTTAGAAATTATAACCCTTGCTCGAATTTTCAATTTGGGCAAGGTTTTTTTGATGTACTATAAAATTTTGCTACCGCAATTCACGCTTAATTCCTTCCTTTTTACTCCTTTTTTCAGTACGATTCACTACAATGTTGATGAATTTCGGGACTTTCAGACAGTTATTGTATTGAAATTCATTATTAAACTTTTTAAAATAAAATTCATTACAAACATGAAAAATCTAAGAAAATTATTAGCCCTCATTCTTATGATTGCCTATGATTAATAGGCTATCCAAGCCTTCAAAATAAACAGTATTGATTATATTTTGAAAGATTTATATAAGTTTGAATTGGCTTTTCTTTTTAAAAATACCTACTTGCCCAAACCAACAACGTATTTTTCTCTTTTGGCAAACCCAATTTTTGGATAATATTTGTCCTATGCCCTTCAACGGTTTTCTCAGAAATAAATAATAATTCGGCTATTTGTTTGGAGGTTTTGTGTTGGGCGATTAATTCTACGATTTTCTTCTCGGCAAAAGTCAATTTCAGTAGTTCCGAATTATGGTCGGCGTTTCTATCAATAGTAAGTTCATTACTTAAATTTCGACTTACATATTGGTTACCTTTTTTTACTTCTTTCAAACAAATTTCTAATTCTTCTTGGGCATATTCCTTCAAAATATAACCCGATAATCCGTATTGATTTGCTTTATTGAAAACGCTCATTTCTTTGTGCATTGTCAGTAAAACAATTTTTGTTTTCAATTTTAGCGTAAACACTTTCTCTAATACTTCCAAGCCATCAATCCCAGGCATATTTATGTCCAAAATAGCTATTTGAGGCTTATGAGCTACAATTAGGTTGAAAGCTGTAATGCCGTTCGAGCAAATATCCTCTACATCATACCCCAAGGATTCTATAAAACCTTTCGTTCCCATAAGCGTTAACGGGTGGTCGTCAGCTACTAATATTTTCATGCTTTTTTGGGTATATTGATATGAATAATTGTGCCTTCTTGCGATGAAGAAATTTTAGCTTTTCCGCCAATAACTCTACTCCTCTCAATAATATTATGTAAACCAAAAGACTTGCCATTATTCAAAGCTTCTTTTACATTAAAACCCTTGCCATTATCTTTTATTTCTATAAAAACTTGCTCCTGATTTTCCTCTATGGTTATCTTTCCTGCATGAGCTTTGGCGTATTTAATAATGTTAGTTAGGGCTTCTTGAATGATGCGGTAAATCTGCAATTCGTCGGCAGAACTCAGAGAACCTTGATAATTAATTTCCGTACTCACCATAAAATCATTTTGCTGTTGTACCCGCTCCACCAGTTGTTCAATGTTGGGTTCTAAACCAATTTTATCAAACATTACAGGGTGAAGGTTGCGGCTTATTCCTCGGATATCATTGATAATAGTATCTATTTTACCACTAACTGTTTTGATATCCTGGGTTAAGACCGACTTTAAATTAAGCAATTCATGGCTAATGCTGTCATGCAAGTCACTGGCAATGCGCTTTCTTTCATCTTCAGTGTTTTCTAATAATTGCTTTGTAAAGTTCATGCTATTTGCTTTATCTTGTTTTAAAGTTTTTTGTTTTTGCCATAAATAATAACCTGCAATCATCAAACACATTCCAATCAATGAGGCAATTAATAGAGCAATAGATGTATTTTTTTGAGTTATTTCTTGTTTCTGAATCGCTATTTGACGCTCTTTTTTTTCAATTTGGTATTTCTTGTCGAGTTCTTTTGCCTTTAGTGAAAGGGTTCTGCTCCTAAGACTATCATTAATATCATTGTAAGCGTCAGCGTAGAATAAAGCAGTTTTGTAGTCTTTTTTCTTGGTAGCTTCATATTTCAGTTCATCATAACAAATAAGTAAATTTACATAATCTTTTTCAGCTTTATATTTAGGAATTGCCTCTTGATAAATATTACTATTAATTGTATTCTGACCCGTGATTTTATCATAAATTATGGCAGTTTCTATGTATTTGCTATGTAAAAACTTCTCTTTCGACTCATCAAAAAGTGGTCTAATCTCGCTTAATAACTTTTGGGCTTCGGTTATTTTCTTTTCTTTTAAAAGTTGGCCTGCTTTCCAGCTATACACATATAATTTATGCGTATCATTTTTAAAATTATGTTTTTGATAAAATAAATATACCGAATCAATGAGCGCTTTTAGATTGGGGCTTTCTATCTCTTCATGCAAAGCCAATTTATTTTCATAGACAGTCAAAACTCCCATATATTGCTTCACTGAATTCAAACTAAAAATAGCTTTGTCCATGTAAATTTCAGCATTTTCATAATCGTACATCGAAAGATAAACGGCCGATATAGCATCATAAGCTGCCCCTACTCCAAAGGTGTCTCTTAGCATCAGAGAGTTATCTAATGCCTTAAATGACATTTCTAAACCTTTATCTAATTTGCCCGTTTCAGTATAAATGTAGCCAAGTTCATTATAAATTGATGAGAGATTAACTAAAGTATTATAATCTTTAGCAGGTATCTGAGTTCCTTTTTTCAGCGTAGCAATAGCTAACTCAAAACTTGAATTATAGTAGTATAACATTCCCAAATTGAGATAAAGTCCCACCTTATATCTATCTGGAATTGCGTTTTGATGTTTCTCAATAAAATTTTTGTGAGTCTTTATCATCATAGTATCAGACTTACTATTGAGGCTCACAACCCGACCAGTGTGATATAAAAGAGTAGCGGCCTCTTCCCATTGTTTCGCATCAACTTTTTGGTTGAAATACTTATAAAATTGTGGCAAGTAGTTTTTGTCATTAAAGTTATCTTCTGTCGAGAACCAAGCTGATAAACTATCTAATTTCTCCACAGGGGGTTTTATATAAATAGCTTTTTCCTCTTTTTTTTGACAGCTTAATAGCAAAAATAAGAAGGTAAATACTATGAAAATAAGGGCTAAATAGGAGTTTCGTTTTGGCTGTGTCATTTTGGAAGTGGTAGTTTATTCTTCAGAAAACAAAAGTATAAAGATTCGTCATTTTACTTGCATTTCTTTCATAAAACAGGGGTTACCCCTTGTTCTTCAAGAAAATAATCCATTCTAATTTTGCTGAATAAATAATCCAACGCAATTCTTTCATTCCACAATTATGCAGACAAAATATTTACCTTTTTTGCTTTTTAGTTTATTCATTTTTGTGTTCTCAGCAAAAGCCCAAACTGCCGAAGATAGAGCAAAAATCATGAGCGAATACCAAGCTCAAAATCCCCCATCAAAAAATGCTCGTCTGTCTTCAGAAGCTGCTTTGAAACAAGAAGTTGTGGCTACAAATTTGAGAGTACAAGCATACCTTAAAAAGCATCCAACTCTTCAAAGAACTTTCATAAGAAATGGGTCATTGTATTTTTTGAAAGATGTAGATGCGGAAGGAAATCCTATTTATATCAATACCAAAAACAAAGATTCAGGTATTTTAATCAAAGCTAATCAAATGTACGCAGGCGGCACGCTGGGCGTAAATATCACGGGACAAAATATGGTTGCGGGTATTTGGGACGGTGGACAGGTACGAGCAACTCATGAATTATTGTCGGGAAAAGTAGCCATGCAAGCAGGACAAACCCTCGATGGTTCAGCTTCTAATTATAAGGGAAACAATCACCAAACGCACGTTACAGGAACAATTGTAGGGAAAGATATTGCCAATCAGCCTTCTGCAAGAGGTATTGCTTTTGGGGCAACAGCGCTCAATTATGATTTTGATGATGATTTTGCTGAAATGGTACCTTTTGCCGCTGGTGGTTATTTAATTTCTAATCATTCCTATGGTGCGGCTAATGATAACACCGTTCCCGTTTGGAAATTTGGAGCTTATGATAGAGAAGCACAAAAGTGGGATTCTCTTGCCAAAGTTTACAGTTATTATCTTCCCTTTGTGGCTGCGGGAAACGAGCAAACAAGTAACGGAAACAGTGCAAAAGCGGGCTATGATTTGATGACAGGAGCGGCAGCTGCTAAAAATAATATGACCGTTGGAGCATTAAATGGCGATAAAACCATGTCAGATTATTCTAACTGGGGACCCACCGATGACGGGCGTGTGAAACCTGAAATCGTTACCAAAGGAACGGGTATAAATTCTTCTTACTTTGCAGATAAAACTACTAATACCCCCTCTGATGTAGCATATAGTGGTAATGATGCAAATTCAAGTGGTACTTCTTATGCGGCACCCGCTGCCGCTGCGGCAGGGCTTTTATTGCAGCAATATTACAAAACTCTCAATGGTGTATATATGAAGGCAGCCACGCTAAAAGCCTTGATGCTGGGTACGGCTGAAGACTTAGGTCAACCAGGACCAGACCATAAATTTGGATGGGGATTACTCAATGTTGAAAAAGCAGCCACAGCCATCAAAACTAAAAGTGCTGCGGGAAATCCTTCAAGTATTAATGTAATAGATAATACTTCAAAGGGTGCATACATTGAAGAAATAACCTATAATATACCAAATGACAACAACACTGAATTAATCAGAAATGTCTATGCCAGTGGCAACGAGCCTTTGATTGTATCAATTGCTTGGACTGATGATGAAGGCCCGCAACAGGTCCGCATTCGCAACCTGTCAGAGCGCGGATTGATGGCGGAGCCGGGTTATCCGGTGTCAGTCGGTACGGTCGCGGTACTCGATCTGCCGGGTGTGGGCGAGGTTCAGGGAAGGGTCGCATGGTCGGCGGAGGGCCGCATCGGCGTTGCACTCGACAATTCGATCGATCCGTCGCTAGTGCAGGCCGCCGTTGATGGCTGATCCGACGATGTGAGTGAACGGCCGCCACCGGATGGCGACGGCCGATATCGATCACAGGTTGACGATTTCTTCCTTCAGTCGCAGCTTTTGTTTCTTCAGATCGGCCAGTATGGCTGTGTCGGGATGCGGCCTGCCGGTTTCATCGGCGATGCGCCGATCGATCGTGGCATGCTTCGTTTCCAGAGCGATCTGGTGTGCTGTCGACTGCATGGGCAAAGTCTCCTTCGTGCCTTGCGGGGGAATGAGTAGAACA
>JANPIG010000983.1:0-3816 GCA_031424875.1 Cytophagales bacterium | reverse complement strand
GGACACCAAGCAGAATCAATATTCCGCCAGAGAATAAATTTTTAGAGTTCATGATTTTTCAGTTAACAGTTATTATCGTAAATAGTAGGGCGACGAACCGTTATCAGTAAATAGCTATCATAAATTATAGAGATATATTTTCTCAATTCACGAATAGCGGTTCTCCACCCGACTAATTAGTGATAACTAATAACTGGTTTAGAGGTTATTTATGGATTATTATTGTCGTTACGAAAATCAATTCTGTCTTTATCTTTGAAAATAATGTACCCACCTACGGCAATTAAAATGAGGGGCCAAAACTTGCCGAAATCAAAATCGGGAAGCCATTCTTCTAAAAGAAAAATTGTTCCGAGGGCGATTAAAATGATACCCCATACTCTGCTTGAATCTTTTTTCATGTTTGTTAGTGTTTCGTTAAAGGATGAATCGGTTGTGGCATTGGCATCTACTGAAGCCGTTTGCCATGAATGTTGTACGGGCAAAGTTGCCCACAAGATAATATAAATCCAAAAGAAAATTCCATGTGTGAATATTAATCCTATGACTAAAATTATTCTTACTATGGCTACGTCAATTCCAAAACGTTCTGCTAATCCTGCTGCTACACCCCCCAATTGACCACGTGAAGGTATGCGAAATAAGGTCTGATTCATGGTTTTATGTTGTTTAGACTGTGTAAAGGTACTACTTTATATTGCATAGTACCTTGTTTCATGTCTGAAAGGTATATCAAGATTTATGAATGGCAATTGAGAACTAAATAAACGGCAACGTGGAATTAAGAATGGTAATTTTTGATTATGGGGTTTAGGGATTAAGGGGCTATAGGATTAAGGATTGTTGGATTTAAAACTGCTAAACTTAATTTAACATAGTTTAGAAATTTGAAATAAAAAAGTCTTCAAAAGTTTTTAAATCTTTTGAAGACTCTAAAATATTTACCCAAATCCCCATACCCCACAATCCCTAAACCCCTAAAAATTATAACTTTGGAACTTTGGCTTTTGCCTCCTCAACTTTCTTCATTTGTACGTTTGTACTCTCTGCAGCTGTAATTTGGTCTTTTTTATTTTGCTCAACATCAGTCAACAGTTTTTCCAACTCAGCCCTGTTTTCTTCAATCTTTTTCAAAAGTTTTTCTTTCTCTCTTTTATTATCCTCAATGGCACGCACCAATTTATCGCCCATCTTGATGGTTTTAGTTTGCTTCTCTTTCACCTCTTCCATAATTTTCTCTTCTGCTCTAACGCCTTCTTGAAGGTTAATCATCTCTACAAAATCATTCAAAATTTTCTCGGCTGCAGCATATTTTGGATGCGTGGCATTTACGTATACTTCATCACCCAAACCCAAAGACATAAATATTTTAGAGCGTCCCTTTTCATAACTAATCCTACTAACCAACATCACAGGGTCGCCAGAAATGGTGGGCATTGTGGCTCCATTTACTTTATAAGCTCCACTCCTACCCGACTCCACTTTGCCATATTTAGCCAATTCAACTTGCCAAGCCTGCTTAACATACTTGTCGTCCACCGCTACTGATGTATAAAGACCTTCCTTGTTGGCTTTCTCTACTTCCTGTGTTCCCGAGAAAACTTGGGCATTAACCGACTGAAAACCAGTCAATAACATAGCGGCTAATAATAGCTTTTTCATAAATAATTTTGAAATTAAAAGATTAGATGATAAAAATGATTTCACGCAATTTATGGTATTGTACCTAAATAACAATGGTAAGACTATTAAAGGTTTAGAAAGTAACATTAAAATTTGCTTATTTATGGCTCAAAATGATGTAATGCCCATTTTTATGGATAGATTTGTTTGACGAAAATAGTTATTCTATGATTTATACGGAAGTCGTCCTTTTGAAGGAAGACTTCCGTATTTGACAAACAAATCCCAATTTTTCGTCTCAAAATAGATCATAGATCAATTATGAAAATTACTTAAATCGAAATAAAATGAAACAAAACACATTCCTTTTAATACTACTAACAATTAGCCAATTGGCTTTTGCTCAGAATAAAGATTGGCAAATTATTCCTTTCGTAAAACCACCCGAAAATCCAATTCTCCAAGCAGATTCAAGTTATATTTTTAATTGTCCCATGCGTAATGAACCCGTGAGATGGCAAAAAGCGGATGTTTTCAATCCTGCTGCCATTGTCAAAGATGGAAAAGTTTATCTTTTGTTCAGAGCTGAAGATATACCTGGTACAAAAATCGGTTTTCGTACCTCTCGCATTGGTTTGGCAGTAAGTAAAGACGGTTTACATTTTACCAAAAGAAGAAATCCTGTTTTATATCCTACCAAAGACGAATTTTCAAAATACGATAATCCTGGCGGTTGCGAAGACCCACGCATTGTAGAATCGCCAACGGGAGGTTATATCGTAACCTATACTTCATGGAATAGAGACGTGGCAAGACTGAGTGTAGCTTCCTCAAAAGACCTTATCCATTGGAAAAAACATGGACCAATTTTTGAAAAACCTTTACACGGGAAATATCTCAATACTTGGTCAAAATCTGGCTCCATTGTAACTCAGCTGAGAAAAGGCAAAATAGTAGCTGTCAAAATCAAAGGTAAATATTGGATGTATTGGGGTGAAAAAGGCGTAAATTTAGCCACTTCTCCCGACCTTATTCATTGGACTCCCGTAACCAATAAACAAGGTGAATTAATTTACGCCATGCAAACCCGACCCAAAAAATATGACAGTGATTTAACTGAACCAGGTCCGCCAGCACTATTGACCAAAAATGGAATTATACTTTTTTATAACGGTAAAAATGCCAAAGGAGAAAATTCTGATACTACTCTTTTAGCTGATACTTACTCGGGTGGACAAGCCCTTTTTGATAAAAACGATCCAACCAAACTCTTAGACAGGATGGACAATTGCTTCATCAAGCCCGACCGTCCCCACGAAATGCGGGGTCAATACGCCTCTGGTACTACTTTCATTGAGAGCTTAGTGTATTTCAAGAAAAAATGGTTTCTGTATTACGGAACTGCGGATAGTATGGTAGGAGTAGCAATTAAACAATAACTTTACGCACGCAGATTACGCAAATACTACGTACCACAGATTTTAACAGTTTTTCCATGATAAATTTGTTGATGAAACCTATTAATTTTAGAAATTTTTATTTAAAATCTGTGAAAATCTGCGTTGCGAAGCATCTGCGTAATCTGCGAACGAATATATAATATGAAAATTTCCGTTTTAATTCTCGCCGCTGGGAGTTCCAGTCGTTTAGGACAACCCAAGCAATTAGTGGAGTTTGAAGGACAAACTTTAATAGAAAGAATTACTCAAATAGCTTTGTCAATATCAGAGGAAGTTTTGGTAGTTTTAGGAGCAAATATTGACTTGATAAAACCAAAATTACAAGCTTTTTCTAACCGTATTGATATTATTGAAAATTTAGATTGGAATAAAGGAATGGGGACTTCTATTAGTCTCGGAGTAGAGAATTTAGCTCCAAAATCAGATGCAATCCTAATTTTATTGGTTGATCAGCCTTTAATTTCACAAGTTCTTTTGCAAAAAATGATGCAAACTTTTGCAGAAAATAAATGTACTATTGTTGCTTGTAATTATGGTAATCAATTGGGTGTACCAATTTTATTTGATAGCTCTTTTTTCTCAGAACTTAAAAAATTAAAAGGCGAGCAAGGAGCAAAATTATTTCTGAAAGATTATTCAGAAAAAATCACTACTATTGAATTTAAAGCTGGATTATTTGATATTGACACGACCGAAGACCTATTGAAATTGGAGTCATTATAAAACAAAAATA
>JANPIG010000982.1:0-2115 GCA_031424875.1 Cytophagales bacterium | reverse complement strand
CACAATCCGTCCGGCTGCTGCAAGGTGATGATTTTAGCCGTCATTTCTTTGTAAAGATTTTCATAAAATAATTCAGCCCCTTCATACCAGATATTCCATACAATCGAATATAAATATTGAATGAAACAAAAAATCAACAATACAAGCAAAAGCATACATAACCCAAGAAACGTGAAATTATAGATAAGTGTAAAGATTAAAGGAATTAATATGACCAAAAATGCAATTGCTGTGACAAGCCAATTTATAGTTTGAAACTCTTTAATATCTCCACCGTTGAGGTTATTCTTATTCATGAAATCTATATTTTAACAGTGAATCAAACAAAAATACCCACATTCTCTTTAAAAACCAACAAAGCCAAGTTTGCCTATTTTGTGTAGGTAAACTTGGCTTTGTTAATGGGTTAATTATTTGGTTTTAAAGGCTTGTTAAACTAATCATAAATATCTCTTCTATGCCCAAGTTTAATGACATCAATGATAAGTTCATTATCAAATACTTCATAAATCACACGATAATCGCCAATTCTAATTCGATAACCATCTCGTTTTTTTAAGTTTTTATAACCAATTGGTCGAGGATTTTCTGATAATTCGTTGATAGCTTCAATAATTGGTTCCGCAATATTATCTGGAAGTTTATCTAATTGCTTTTCAGCCTTTTTCGTTAATAAGACGGTATAATTAGGCATTTTTCAATTTACGTTTTTTTAAATAATCACTAAATAATACCCGTTTACCATCATCAGTTCTTTTGAATTCATCATACGCTTGAATATCATCTAATTCTTCGAGGGCATCAATCATTGAATCAAATTCTTTTGATGAAAGCACAACCAATTTACTTCCAGAAGTATCAGTAATGTATTGAGGATGTACAGCAACCATAAGTTTATCATTTTAAATTTTTTTACAAATATACCGTTTTCATTTTACCCATGAAATATCAATATCTTTGGTTGTACGAGATTCTACAATGCTTCATATCATTTCTTCTGAATCAATATCTTCAAATGCACCAAAAAATTCAGAGATATTTGATTCTTTTTTTGTTTTGAAAGAAACAGTTTTAGATTCCTACAACGTATTAATACGAATTTCGGCTTTCAGTCGTTTTGCCAAACCTATAAATATTTGATTATCAGATTTTTAACTTGGTTCTATGGTAATTGTGTTCATGTTTTTAAAGTTTGGTTCTGTTTCAAACATTTAAAGGCAGTTGGCCAAATAATGGTTCAATCATTCCATATTTTGTATCACATCAACGAAACAATTTAACTCGCAGCTAAATAACTTATCAATTTCCCTTCCAAATCACTCACAGTCATATTCCTAAAAATTCCTCCGTGATTGACAAATGAGATTTCTCCTTTTTCTTCCGAAACTACAATAATTGCCGCATCCGTTTGTTCGCTCATGCCAAATGCTGCCCGATGTCGGAAGCCCAAAGCGGGTGAAATTGTACCACTTTCTGAGACTGGCAACATACAACGTGCTGCCGCCAAGCGTCCATCTTTGATGATGATGGCTCCGTCGTGAAGGGGTGTATTTTTGTGGAATATGTTCAAAATCAAGCGTTTAGAAACTTCTGCATCAATCACATCGCCAGATTCTATGTACTTTTTCAAATCATCTTCTTTTTCAATCACAATCAAAGCACCTGTATGAGTAGTTGCCATATTTTTGGTAGCCTCCACAATAGATTGAATAGTTGTAATACTTTCAACGGCGGTTTTGGGCGTATAAAATTTCTTTAAAATTACATTCTCTCGAATAGAAGTGGAACGTCCTAACATCATCAAAAAACGCCTAATTTCTTGTTGGAAAATTATTAATAAAGCCAATACGCCTACATTCATAAATTGCCCCAAAATGGCAGAAAGTAGTTCCATACCGAGGGCTTTTGCCACCAAATAAACCACATAAATCAAGATGTAGCCAAAGAAAACCTTGTTGGCAATGCTTCCTTGAATCAGCTTATACACTTGATAGAGAAGGAAAGCCACCAAAATAATGTCTAAAATATCAATCCAGCCTATGGTTAAAAATCCTATTTGCATATTGTTGTTTCGGTTAAAGTCTATTGGCACGCTGATTACGCAGATGTCTTAGG
>JANPIG010000981.1:0-3001 GCA_031424875.1 Cytophagales bacterium | reverse complement strand
AAGTAGAGAAAATGTAGGGCCTGGTGTATTTAATGGCTGGACTCCACAAAATGCTAATACCACGGTTCCTGCCTTGACATTGAAGGATAACAACAACGAAGGACGTACTTCTGATTATTTTATCGTTAATACTTCTTATTTCAAATTACGGAATCTTCAATTGGGTTACACGATTAAACCGAAATCAGTATTTTCAAGAGTACGAGTTTATGTAATGGGTGAAAACCTTTTCTGGCTGAAAAGTAGCAATTATTTAAGCCCAGACCCTGAGCGTATTGACCTCGACCCTGTGCCAATTCCTCAGACTTTTACTTTCGGTATTAATGCATCATTTTAGGCAGTTGGCTTCTGGCTTTCAGCAGTCGGCTAACAGCTTTTTTTACCCCAATTTATTACAGTAATGAAAATATTGAGGTTAGCGGTAAAAGCCGATTGCTGAAAGCCGAAAGCCAATTGCCAACAGCTTTTTAAAATCAAATTCAAAAATGAAAAACAAAATATATACAACATTACTCATTGCGGGGTTACTCACTTTCAACTCTTGCAAAGATGCCCTTGATTATACGCCAACTGGTGTGTTATCATCCTCGGATTTAACCTCCCCAACCGCCATTGAGGGATTGGTTACTTCCGCTTACGCCGCCATCGGCAACGGTGATATGATTGGACCAATATACAGTGATTGGGTTTATGGAAGTGTGCGTTCAGACGATGCCTACAAAGGCGGTGGTGGTACGGGCGACGTAGGAGAAATTGATGCACTGGAACACTATAACCTCACTACACCATCGATTGGAGCTTTTGTTACAAAATCTTGGCAAAACCTTTTCAAATCAATTTCAAGAGCAAATGTGGCTTTAAGAGCGGTAAACACACTTTCAGAAGCGAATTATCCGAATAAAAAAATCCGTTTAGCAGAGTTGCGTTTTTTGAGAGGCCACAGTTATTTTATCCTGAAAAAATTGTACAAAAACGTACCAATTTTTGATGAAACAGCTACGGGAGAAGATATTTTGAAAGTATCTAACACGCTCACAAATGATGAATCGTGGAATAAAATTGCGGCTGATTTTCAATTTGCGGTAGATAATTTACCCCTTTCACAACCCGAACTTGGAAGAGCCAATAAACTTTCTGCTACGGCTTATTTAGCAAAAGTGAAATTGTTCCAGGCTTACGAACAAGACGTAAATCACAAGGTAATTAACATCAATAAAACCAGATTGCAAGAAGTTGTTACACTTACACAAGCCGTAATTTCATCGGGAAAATACAGTTTGAGCAAGGATATTGCTGAGAACTTTATTCCAGAAACCGAAAATGGCTCTGAATCAATTTTTGCCATTCAGTTTACGATTAATGATGGTACAACCGCTGGTCGTTTGAGTTATGAAGATGGCTTGAATTATCCACACGGAGCGCCTCAATACGGATGTTGTGGATTTCATGCACCAAGCCAAAACTTAGTGAATGCCCACGCAACGGATGCCAATGGTTTGCCTTTATTGGATACTTTCAACGATAAAATCGTAGATTTATCAGCCTCAACCGTTGACCCTCGCCTCGACCATACGGTGGGTATTGATGGGCATCCTTACAAATATGATAACACAAAACCGTTCAGTAATAGTTGGGTGCGTGACCCAGGCGTTTATGGAAATTTCCACACGATGCGTCATCAACAACAGGCTTCGAGTGGTTCATATTTTAAATTAGGACCGTTTATGGGAACTGCCAAAAACGAGGATATTTTGAGATATGACGATGTTTTATTGATGCAAGCCGAAGCCTATATTGAATTGGGACAGCAAGATAAAGCCTTGCCCTTAATCAATCAAATTAGAGCGAGAGCATCAGCAAGCACAGGAAGATTGAAAAAAGCGGATGGTACTTTTGCTTCAAAATACAATGTAAAAGAATATCCAAGCACAGGTTGGACGCAAGATTATGCCCGCAAAGCCATGCAATTTGAACGCCGTTTAGAATTTGCCACCGAAGGACCAAGATTCTTTGATTTAGTACGTTGGGGAATTGCCGAACAGACATTAAATGGATATATTGCCAAAGAAAAAGTAAGGAGAACATTCCTTTCAACCGCAAAATTCACGGCAGGAAGAGATGAATATTTACCAATTCCACAGGCTGAAATCACATTTACGAATGGTTTGTATAAGCAAAATCCTGGATTTTAGGGAATGGAAATTCTTCTAAATTTAGACGGAAGTCGTCCTATAAAAGGACGACTTCCGAAACTAAAACTGGGTTTTAATAGTGCATTAGCATAAATTTATATAGATTAGAAAAATTGCAATAGTAGTAGAATCTTTCTACTGCCATTTAAAAAAATCACACAAAATGACAAAAATCGCATCACTTTGCTCGTTGTTGGTCTTATTGACTTGTCAGACAGGTTTCAGCCAAGTAAAAAAGGAAAAATACCGTCCACAGTATCACTATACTCCACCCAAAAATTGGGTAAATGACCCTAATGGTATGGTTTATTTGGACGGGGAATATCACCTTTTTTACCAATATAATCCCTTTGGAACCAAATGGGGACACATGAGTTGGGGACATGCTGTAAGCAAGGACCTAAAAACATGGGAAACGTTACCGCTTGCTTTAAAAGAATTTGACAATGCCGATGGAAGTCAAACCATGATTTTTTCGGGCTGTGCGGTAGTGGATGAAATGAATACTTCGGGTCTATTTCCAAAAGGATTTAAAAAAGGAATGGTGGCCATGTTTACCTCACACGTGACGAAAGACAAAAAGGATATTGCCCAACATCAAAGCTTGGCATACAGTTCAGATAAAGGTAGAACTTGGAAATATTACGCTAAAAACCCTGTTTTAGACATTGGCAGTACCAATTTTAGAGACCCAAATATGTTCTGGTACGCCCCAAAAAACAAATGGATTGTATCGGTGGTCGTAGCATTAGAACATAAAGTGCAATTTTATGAATCTAAGAATTTGAAAGATTGGTCATTGTTGAGTG
>JANPIG010000980.1:0-3524 GCA_031424875.1 Cytophagales bacterium | reverse complement strand
CGATTTTACAGGCTTTGGCAGAACAATCTCGTATTGTACGTTTGCCCTTGAACCGTGTGGGTTCTTTGAACAAAATCTCGAAAACATTTTCAGAATTAGAGCAAAAATTTGAGCGTGAACCAACTCCTGAAGAATTAGCCGAAGTATTGGAAATTTCTACGGGTGAAGTGGTTGATACCTTGAAAATATCGGGTCGTCACGTATCTATGGATGCCCCTTTCGTACAAGGTGAAGAGAACTCTTTGTTGGATGTTTTGGAAAACGATGGAGAAGATAAGCCCGATTCAGGATTGATTAATGATTCATTGCGCAGAGAAGTTCAAAGAGCCTTATCAACCTTGACTCAGCGTGAGGCAGACGTAGTAACTTTATATTTTGGCTTGAACGGAGAACACGCTATGACGTTAGAAGAAATTGGAGAAAAATTCAATCTTACCCGTGAACGTGTACGTCAAATTAAAGAAAAAGCCATTCGTCGTTTGAGACACACTTCAAGAAGCAAAGCTTTGAAGACTTATTTGGGATAGATTTTTTTGAGTTTATAATGAGAACGCCAATCAAGAATTTTGATTGGCGTTTTTTTGTGGATTTTATAATTCAGATTCTTCCTCGATGGCATTAGTAATTTTCTTGATTTTAACTAATGGCTTTCTCATTACTTCTTCAAACTTAATTATATTTTCAGTAAGAAAATTAGCCATCTTATTCCAGTCTTCTTTTACAAAGATATTTACTCCCGTTAAATTATAAGCTACTCTGCTACTTATATTATCATCTAACCTTTCCCAAATTAAACAATTTTCAAATTGGCGTTAAATATCAACTTTGAAATTTAATAATTCATCAAATAATTTTTTATTTTCTTCTTTATTTGATTTTCCAAATTCTAATTGAATTCCTGCGTAAGTTTTCGTTATAATCAAAGAAAATCTTGCTCCGCTAATATTTGTACCTCCTGCGCTCAACCAATGATCTTTTGTGGGACTTGAATTTTGCAAAATAGGAGTTTTTCCTTTTAATAAAGGTAAAATCTTAGTCCAAAATTCAAATCTTATTTGGTGCCTATTTTTTAAATTTTCTTGCGTATTAATTTCATCTTGATTTTTATTTGCCATGCTGATAGTAAAATCTTCAGTATCTTTTAGAGGAATAATTTGCTCTATTATAAGAAATAACTGTTCCTCCAAAGAGAAAGGGGTTACTTTAAAACATTTTATTCTTAGCTTATTATTTAGAAGCCATAATACAGTTGATGTAACTTCTTTTCTGAAGTTAGCTGCAATGAAAAATAAACGCTGTGTAAGTCCTTTATTTAGATTAACTACATCATATTCAAGGTTAAAAAAAGTTGCTAATTTATCAACCGCTGATTCTCCTTTCCCTTTGATATCTAAATACTTTTGATAAATATCTACTATTTGTTCCTTACTAAGAGTAGAAAAATAAGAAGCGTATTTTAAGGCTTGCCAGGTTACATCACGACCTGTATCATCTAATTTGTTTTCAATGATTACTAAGTTTCCATCTTTATCTAATGCCAATAAGTCTAAACGCTCATTTGTATCATTAAAACCATCAAACTCTTTTTTGAATAATCAAAAGCTCTTCACCTAAGACTTCTGGTTTATCGGCTATCCATTCTTGCAAATGTTGGCGTTCTCTAAAACCAAGTTTTGAAAAAGATTTTTTTGTTAAATTTTTTATCTTATTTGTTGACTTATCAATTAAATACATACTTTATTTTTTGCTTTTTTTTGGAGATGTACTGTTTTCAATAAATTCATTTTTTGATTTTTCTTCAAACCCAAGTAAAATCATTAATTCCCCAAATGCTTTTACTGCTTTTGGGTTATCAATTATAACCTCATATATTTTTTTAGACTTCATGAAATACAGAATTTATAATTTTAGATTTTATTCTATCAAAGTATTCACCTTTTAAAAATGTATTTGAACGCTTTGTTACATCAGCCATTGTAAAAATTTGCATAAAATGAGTAGCAAAATATCCATCTTTATTTGTAGATTTTGTTAGCCAAGTTGGCTCAATTTTTATAGTATATTTTGGCAAAATGTTCTTGGTGGTCATTAGAACGCCGTAAAATATTTCTTCTTCCTCAAAAAGTTCGCTTGTCCATACAACTAAAACTGGATGTGGTTTAAAAACACCTTCATTTGGAAAGAAAAAATTAGCTTCAATAATTTCGAGCGGAGATATTTTACCTATCATAAATTTTGTAGGGATTTTCCAAGCATTTGTGGTCTTCTATTTTTAATCATTGAATGAAAATCTTCTGCCGTCATTTCGCCCTTTTCAACTTCTTCCTCTTTCTCATTAAAAGTATAATTTCCAGCAATCAAGATTTTGTTAATCAATTTGATTTTTTGGGGTGAAATGGTATGAATTCTAATTGTCATAATCAAAAAATTTAAAAACAAATGTAGAAAAAATGTTTTGTTTGAAGATAAAATATTGCTCTTCTCAAATCAATTTATATCCTATTACAAATTTATCCAATTCAAAGTAGAAAGCAGATATTTACTCAAAATTCCGTAATTTTGCACCTCAATACAATTGAATACTAAATGAAAAAGAAAGTTGAAATTCTTGCTCCTGCCAAAAACTTGATTCAAGGGATGGCTGCCATTAACGCAGGGGCAGATGCTGTATATATTGGAGCTCCACAGTTTGGAGCAAGAACAAATGCGACTAATTCTCTGGAAGATATTGCGGAGATGGTTCGCTATGCTCATTTGTTTAAGGCACAAGTCTTTGTAGTGTTGAATACTATTTTGTATGATAATGAACTGGAAATGTGCAAAAAGCTGATTTATCAATTGTACAATATTGGCGTTGATGCACTCATTATTCAAGATTTGGCAATAATGGAAATGGACTTGCCGCCAATTGTCATTCATGCCAGTACGCAAGCTAATAATAGAGACCCCAAACACGTAAAATTCTTGAAAGATGCGGGCATGAAACGGGTAGTTTTAGCAAGAGAATTGAACTTAGACCAAATTAAAGAAATAAGTGAAGCTACAGATGTAGAATTAGAATTCTTCGTTTCGGGTGCATTGTGCGTGTCTTTTAGTGGGAATTGTTATATGAGTATTGCGGGAGGCGAGCGTAGTGCCAACAGAGGTTCGTGTGCTCAAAACTGTCGTTTGCCTTATCAGTTGATTGATGGAAAAGGGGAAACCCTGATTGCTAATAGTCATTTATTATCTATCAAAGATTTAGACCTCAGCGACCAATTGCCAAACTTGATTGAAGCGGGAATTACTTCTTTTAAAATAGAGGGACGCTTGAAAGATATGGTTTATGTTAAAAATAATACCTCCTATTTGAGAAAGCGTTTGGATGCGTTTTTAGAAAATAATGAAGATTTCCAAAAGGCTTCATCAGGTAGAACATTCTATAATTTTGAACCCGAAATGGATAGAAGTTTTAACAGAGGCTATACTGACTATTTTGTAAATAGGCGTAAAGAACGAATTGGGAATTGGGAAAGTCCAAAATC
>JANPIG010000979.1:0-5502 GCA_031424875.1 Cytophagales bacterium | reverse complement strand
TTTGCTAATGCTGACAAAGGCTCTTTTGAAAGATTTTTTTTCGTTGAAACTTGGTAAGAAGGCGATTGTGTAATGACTAATGACCCATGGTTATGTGCAGGACATAAACCCGATATTGGCTTAGTTTCTCCCATTTCTAGAAAGGATATTTTGATAGGATTTATTGGTACAATTGCCCATTCACCTGATATGGGCGGTAGTTTATGGGGTGCGGGAGCAAGAGATTTGTATGAAGAAGGTTTGATGGTTCCGCCCACTAAATTATATGATGTGGGTGTTGTCAATCAAATGCTTTTTAATATTATTGAAGCAAACGTAAGGGCATCTCGCCAAACTTTGGGCGATATTCGAGCTCAATTAGCGGCAAACGAGCAAGGCATCCGTTCTTTGAAAAGACTGATGGATGAAAATAATATGGATAATCTGGAAATGCTTTCGGAGCAAATCATTGAAGCCTCTGAAAAAGCCATGCGAGAAGCCATTTCAAAAGCACCTGATGGTGTTTATACTTACAAGTATGAGGCTGATGGCGATGGTTTGGAGGCTTTGGTTCACATCAATTGTAAGCTCACAATCACAGGAGATGAGATTTCAGTTGATTATGAAGGTTCGTCAGGACCGCACTATTTAGCCATTAATGCCGTAATGAATTACGTATATGCCTATCCCAATTTTGGTTACTGAAAAGTCTTTACGCCCCAACACGGATGGGAAAGGCAAATATCGAGGAGGTTTAGGGCAAACTTTCTCCTTCAAAATGACAGGTAAATAGTTATATTTGTTGAAAAATAAGATAATGAACTATTCAATTATAACAGCCGACATTGTAAATTATACTGAATTAGCTCAAAGTTTAGAAGGGAATCTTATTGATGATTTCACCAAATGGACAAAGAAGATGAACGTATTCTCAGGGGTGAAATATGAGATATTCAGAGGTGATAGTTTCCAATGTATTATTCCAAATTTGAATCAAACACTAAAAATTTGTTTATTAAATAGAACATATTTTCTAAGACTTTCTAAAAATCAAACCGTTTTAGATTTAAGACAGTCGATAGGAGTAGGAGAAATAACTTCATTACAAAAAACACTCTCCCGCTCAGATGGAGAAGCCTTTAGGTATTCAGGGCAGTCATTTGATGAAATGGATAAAAAGGGAAATCGGATTATTTTTAAGAGTTCCTTTCCTGAAATTGATGCAGAATTAAATACGAGTCTCACTTTGTTGGAAGCCATTATTCAGGGGTGGACATCTACGCAAGCCGAAGTTTTTTTTTATAAATTACAAGAAAAAAAAGAAAAAGAAATTGCAGAACAACTTAGTATTTCTCAACCTGCCGTTAATAGACATTTGAAGGCAGTTTCGTGGTCAGCTATCGAAAGACTTTTGAATCGTTTTGAAAAACTTGTAACCAAAATTAATTGAAATATCTTCAATCTTTTTCATCCATGTTTTGTTGGGAACTTTCTTAAGTTACGGATTAGCCATAATAATTAGGATTGATAATTAGTCACGTAATCAAAATATAACTATGAAATTTACTTAAAACAAATTGAGATTTTATCCGTTAAAAATAGAAAAAACAAACAAAATGACATCCATAAAACGCACATTTAAAGCATATTACTTGATTTTTCCTTTAATATTTTTAATCCTAAATAGTTGTAAAACAGACCCAACTGAGCCAACATCAGTACCTGATAAATACTTAATAAGTAGTGAATTGATAGGAAGTTTTTCAAAATCTTCTTTACAAAACCGTGCAGATGGATTTACGGGTGGAGTAAGTGACCCAGGGATTAGTATTTTGGTCAATAGTTTATTAAAATACGACATCAAGGCTTACAAAATTATTTACAAAACCAAAAATACTGATGGAGCAGAAATTCAAGCTTCGGGTGCATTGATTATTCCTTCAACAACGGATGCCGTAGCTATGATTAGCCAGCAACACGGCACCATCAGAACGGATGCTCAAGCACCCTCAAACTATGGCACTAATAGCGAGGCTTATTCAATTGCTTCCATTTTTGCTTCAAATGGATTTATCATTTCCTGCCCAGATTATATAGGCTATGGTATTTCAAAAAATATCGTACACCCTTATGAACATCGTGAATCGTTGGCTCAGGCAAGTTTGGATATGATTCGAGCTTCATCTGAATTTATCAATAAAGAAAAGATTAATTGGAGTAAGAAATTGATGATAACGGGTTATTCGCAAGGTGGTTTTGCTACGATGTCTTTGCAAAAGAAAATTGAAGAGAATTTTCCAACTGAGTTTAATTTAGTGGCTTCTTCGTGCGGTGCAGGGGCATATAACAAGACACAGTTTATGAAAGATTTGGTTAATAATATCACTCATGGTATTCCAGAGTACAACCAACTATATATTTGGGTAACACAAACTTATAACCGTGTGTATGGACTAAACCGTTTAATGAATACCTACTTCAAGGAACCGTATGCGAGTGATATTCAGGCAAATGGTAATAATGCTATCGTGAAAGTAAGTGCAAATTTAGCATTTAATGATACCTTCAGAACAGGTGTAAATAATGGAACAGATACCCAATTTTTAAACGCTGTGAAAGATAATGATGTTTTTGATTGGGCACCTAAAACTGAAACTCAATTGTATCATGGCGATGCAGACCAACAAGTTTTTTATAATAATTCAACCACTGCCGAAAAAGCCATGAAGGCTAAGGGGGGTAAGGTGACTTTAATTCCAGTGCTAGGAGGAACTCATGGTTCTACGCTCTCAACGTATGCTTTTGGAACGTATCAATTTTTTAATACAAAAAAATAAATTAATTAAAGACATGACTTTTACTAAAACACTAAGTTTAATCAATTTCTTAACATTTTTGTTCATTTTTGAAAATGTAACTGCTCAAAAGAAAACTTCAGGAAATCCCATTTTTGAAGGTTGGTATGCAGACCCAGAAGCAGTCATTCTTGATAACAAATATTGGGTTTTTCCTACTTTTTCAGCAAAATATAAGGATCAAGTATTCATGGATGCTTTTTCTTCGCCAGATTTAGTAAATTGGACAAAACATTCAAAAATTATTGATACATCTTCTATCAAATGGGCAAACAAAGCTATGTGGGCTCCTTGCGTTGTAAAAAAAGATAAAAAATATTTCCTTTTCTTTTCTGCTAATGATATTCAAAACTCTGAAAGAAAGGGATTTGGTCCGAATAATCCAGATAAAGATGATAAAATTGGAGGCATCGGAATTGGCGTATCTTCTTCTCCCGAAGGACCATATCAAGACTATTTGGGCAAACCCTTGATTAATCAATTTTATAACAAAGCTCAACCCATTGACCAATCAGTTTTCAAAGATGTTGATGGACAATATTACATCATTTATGGCGGTTGGGGACATTGTAATATTGCGAAATTGAAGGACGATTTTACAGGATTAGTTCCCTACAAAAATGGGGATATTGTAAAAGAAATTACTCCCAAAGACTACGTGGAAGGTGCAACAATGTTTATTAGAAATGGAAAATATTACCTGATGTGGTCGGAAGGAAATTGGACGGATGGGACATATAAAGTGGCCTATGGTATTTCTAACAATGTTTTTGGACCATTTGAAAAGAAATCAACCATCTTAGTAGCTGATGAAAAAGTAGCAACTGGTGCTGGACATCACTCAGTTTTAAATATTCCCAAAACTAATACTTGGTACATCGTTTATCATAGGAGACCCATTCCAAATTTAGGAAGAGACCATCGAGTAACTTGTATTGACAGACTTTATTTTGATGAAATGGGGTTAATTAAAGATGTAAAAATGACTTTTGAAGGAGTGGAGAAGCGGAGTTTGAAATAGCATAAATTTTGAAATACCAAAATCGAAAAATATGAATAATCCACCAATCAATGTGCCGCCTGTATATAGCTTAATCGGGAAACATGATGTTTTTCCAGAAATTTCTCATGATGAAACAGCACGGTATAATTTCTTAGCAAATCTTAATCGACATCTTTCTACGGTAATCGCCCCGGGAAATAAAATTGCCTTTGAAAAACGAGTGCAGCCCAATTTTATTTAAGAAAATGGGCGTGATTTCCAAACTCGTGATGAAGTAAAGGAAGCTATCAAACACGATCCTCAATATCAAACTTGGGCGGCTCTTAGGCGTTCGCAGATGGAAATGCGTCAGCAAGCGGGGCGTTCCATGACCTTGCGACAAGCGGAAGATTTGGCAAAAAAGGATGCTGAAATGAATGCAAAATCACCCGATACCTTGATATTGAATAAAGATGTAAAAACTCCGTATTATTTAGAAATTATGGATAATCACTGTATGCTAGGCAGTTATAATACAGAATTATTTGAAGGAGACGTTTCAAATGCCGCCAATTATGATTCAGGTTTATTTGTAACATCGGGAGGAATGTTAGTTAAATTAACCGATGGCGGAGGGAAGGCAATTTCTTCTTGGGTAATTTCAAATGCACCTAATTTCAAACCAAAACGAATCTTAGATATTGGCTGTGGCCTGGGACATAATACACTTTCCTTGGCAACGGCTTTCCCTGATGCAGAAGTAATTGGCATTGATACAGGCGTACCGATGTTATATTATGGACACGTTCGGGCTGTAGCTTTAGGGATAAATAATGTGAAATTTATGCAATTAAATGCGGAGGATACAGGTTTTAAAAACGAATCATTTGATTGGATTCAGACGACAATGTTTTTGCATGAAACATCCACAAAAGCTATGCAAAAAATTGGTTCAGAAATATTCAGAATGTTAAAACCCAATGGACTATCCTTACATATTGAACAACCACAATATACGCCTGAGATGCCTTTATTTGAGCAATTTATTCGTGATTGGGATGCCTTCAATAATAACGAGCCATTTTGGGGAGCCATGCACGAAGTAGATATGACCGAATGGTTGATAAGTGCAGGTTTCAGAAAAGAAAATCTTCTGCAATTTGGAGCAAAATCTATTAACGATTACGAAGACTATACCAAGCCCCAAGCCCTCGAAGTCGAAGATCATGGAAGATCTGCTATTTGGGATGTTTTTGGAGGATGGAAGAGATAGTTATTAGTTACTGTTTATTTTTTATTAGTAAATTTTCAAATCAGATATTTATTAAATATTCCATAACCTCTCTTTAAGTAACCGATAAAAAATAACCTATAGCTAATAACTAATTATGATTAACGATATACTTTTATCATTTAATAAAGCCGAAGGTAAGTGACCTTATTTTCTGGAATACAATGCCTGTTGAGCGAGTATTAAATATAACAATGGCGGTTGCCTCAGAAGTGGCAGTTTTACACGAGCGTTTTGACATGATTGAACGTTTGTTCGGCAGTAAAAATATTTTACAAACGTATGAAATTGAGACGTTTACGCCAAATCCTATTGAAGCAGAGGAACGCCAGCGTTGGCATGCTACCTATCTAGCCCGTGTGCTAAGAATCGTCCAAGAGGAGCTTGAAGCCTTG
>JANPIG010000978.1:0-3299 GCA_031424875.1 Cytophagales bacterium | reverse complement strand
CCTTTGATTTCCAGGATATTACGAATAACTTTTTCAGAAATTCCTGGAAATAGCTTCAATATCACTACATTTTCATCAAGTTGATGATGCACTTTCAAAGATACATTTTCTTTAAAATGACGAATATAAGGTTTACTATATTCAATCTTTACTCCCGCCTCTGCTAAAACTGGATAATTTTCCGACTCAAAAGCATTGAATTGTACGCTCTCGTGCTTTCTGGCACGATTTCCACGCAAAAGCAGCGAGTTGAAGTAAATACAAACCTCAGAAACAATAGGATGATTATGTAAATTTCTGTCTGCCGCAATTTCAAGAGCAGTAATAAAATTTTCTTTCGCATCAGTGCGGGCAACGCCAATGGGCAACTGAGCCCCCGTAAGAATGACTGGTTTATTCAAATCTTCTAATAAATAACTTAAAGCCGAGGCGGTATAAGCCATAGTATCCGTACCATGAAGAATTACAAAAGAGTCATAAAGAGCGTAATTTTCCCCAATAATTTTTGCTAAAAGTATCCAAACCGAAGGATTCATGTTGGATGAATCAAGCAAAGTATCGAAAGTCAAGACCGAAATCTCGAAATTTAAACGTGCCATTTCGGGCAAATTATCTGGAATTTGGGCAAAATCAAAAGGCACTAAACTATCCGTTTTAGCTTCATATACCATTCCTAAAGTGCCACCCGTGTAAATGACAAGCACTTTTACGTCATCCGTACCATCGGCTTTTGTTTTTATTTTGGTTAATTTCATATAGATTTATTGAATTATCTCTTCAAATCTGTGAATCATCATACAAACTATCCTTGTCATCCTGAAAGGATCTAACTTTGAGTATCAATATTATTATTTTGGGGTATTCGCAGTAAGTTCCTTTCAGGATGACAAGGATAGTTAATTGCATTTATTCCAATTTCTTATTTATGACACAAACCTTTCGCATTAAAAGTTGTTTGTTCAATCACTCTCTCAACACTAACCTCCATCAAATCAGCTACTTTTTGAGAGATAATTGTTAGATAGGCGGATTCATTTCGTTTCCCTCTATATGGTACAGGTGCGAGGTATGGGGCATCAGTTTCCAACACAATATTTTCTAAACTGATGTAAGGCAAAATCTTATCCAAGCCTCCATTTTTAAAGGTAGCCACGCCCCCAATTCCTAATAAAAAACCTAATTCTATGGCTTTCTGAGCATCTTTTAGTTCGCCCGTAAAGCAATGAAAAATGCCTTTCAAGTTTGGGTCAGCATTCTTTTCTATCAAGGCAACGGTTTCCCAAAAGGCATTACGAGAATGTATATCTATCCATAAATTGTGTTTTTTTGCTAATTGACATTGGATTAAAAAAGCCTCCTCTTGCTGTTTAACAAAGGTTTTGTCCCAATATAAGTCCATCCCAATTTCTCCAATGGCAATAAATTTATATTTATTCAGCCACTCCTCAACAATATATAATTCCTTTTCAAAATCCTCCTTTACATAACACGGATGCAAGCCCATCATGGGCAAACACTGATTGGGATATTGAGTAGCCAAAGCCATCATTCCTTCTATGGTTTCAGAATTACAGTTGGGCATCCAAATTTCTGAAATTTCTTCTGAAAAAGCCTTTTCTAACATTAAATCACGGTCATCTGCAAAGGCTTCATCGTAGATATGTGCGTGTGTTTCAATCATATTTTTAGTCATAAATCCTTCCTTTCCAATCCACTTTCACGGGTGAATAATAGAAAATAATCATGGTCAATTGCCACCAATTGGCATAAAATTCATACAAAATTAAGTGTTTTATCAGTTGAAATTGCCTTAATTTTATAATAGTTGGCAAAACAGTAAAGGTTTGATTGAGCCATTTTAATAGCCACACTATTCCCGCCACTTTCCAAGTAAAAACAAATCCAATTAGAACTAAGATAGGTAAAAATAAGGCTTGAAGAAAAAGCAATATTACTATCCACCAAGGACATTGTAAAGCTCCAACCATCCACCTTTTGCGTTGATGTACAAACTCTTTAAGATTAAACATAGGTAAAGTTTGGTTAAAAACTTCTCGATTAATCGTATTTTTAAATCCGTACCCTTTTTTTACCACTTCATGAAATAATGCAAAATCTTCTGTAATAGAAAAAGGGATTTTTGCATATCCTCCCGTAGCCTCATACGCTTGTCTGGTTATTGCTGAATTATTGCCCAGACCCGTAAGTGGAATCTTTAAATCGGCCGCAATTTTAAGTAAAGTTAAAGCATGAAGCCAGTCAATGGATTGAAAATGATGCCACAATTTAATAGATTTTATAGATGTTATACCCACTTGATGACCAATGGATGAATCATCTTCAAAGTTAACAATCATACCATTGACCCACTCCGGGTTTACAGTAACATCGGCATCACAAATCAAAAAATATTTACCCTTTGAATGTAGATAAAGATTAGCCAATACATTCGCTTTTCCCCTTTGATTATTAATAATAGATTGAACATCAATCAATTGGAACTCTTTTTTATTATTAATGAAATTTTTGACTATTAATTTTGTATCATCCTCAGAGTGGTCATTTCCAATCAAAATTTGCAAATTTTCCTTGGGGAAATTTAATTTATCAATAGATTGGAGACAGGACAAAATGTTAGCTTCTTCATTTCGTGCGGCAATCCAGATGGTTATTATAGGATGGTTTGGCATTATGTTTTAAATATAATACGGCAAAAGATTGCCGTACTACGTTTTAGGTTAATATTACAAGCTTTTGAAAGTAAATCCTTGCTCAGAAAAGTGTTCTAATAATCTTGGCAAAGCGAACATCATATTTTTAGCTGCTTTGATACTATCATGGAATAATACAATAGACCCTGGTTCTGAATATTGAATAGATTTATTTAAAACAGTTTCTTTTGAGATGCTTTGGTCATAATCGCCCGATAATACATCCCACATAATTATTTCATGAGTTTTCAATATTTCAGTCGCTTGATTTTTCTTAATCCTGCCATATGGAGGACGGAACTTTGGGCTTGGGGGCTGGGGATTGGGAATTAAGGATTTAGCAATAATGGTCTCACATTTTGTAAAATTTTCAATATAAATTTCATTTTCGGTATCCCAGCCTTTTAAGTGATTGAAGGTATGATTCCCTATGGTATGTCTCTGATTTACAAGTTGTTGAAATATAGTAGGATTTTTTTCAATATTACCTCCAATACAAAAAAATGTAGCTTTTGCTTGAAATTTATTTAATTCTTCCAAGACAAATTCTGTGATTTCTGGGATTGGTCCGTCATCAAAAGTCAGGTA
>JANPIG010000977.1:0-1863 GCA_031424875.1 Cytophagales bacterium | reverse complement strand
GTTTTTTGGTAAATTATAAGGGTAAATATCTACCAATTCCCACGCATGAAATTGCGTTTTTTTATATTGAACACGAAATTGCTTTCTTATATAAATACACTGGAGAACGGTACGCCATCATGCACACTATGGACGAACTGGAACGTTTGGCGGGCAAACAATTTTACCGAGCCAATCGTCAGTTTTTGATTAATTTTGATTCAATCAAAGAAATTGAGCCCCATTTTAATCGTAAACTCTTCACAAAACTTAAAGTACAAACCCCCGAACCCATCATTGTCAGCAAAGTAAAAGTTACTGATTTTCTCACTTGGATGGGAGGACGATAGAATACGGATGAGGCCATGTGGATATCTGATTTGCACTACACTATAATCCAAACTTATCAATCATAAATCGAATCGTCCAGTTCCCCCTTAATTATGTCCGCTTCACTGACTTTATGAAGACAATTTTTATTTTCTCGCAATACTTTTGACTCATCAATCGAGCATATTATTTCTCTAAAAATGAGTTCAATGAACAAGACAGCATTTACTGACCCAGAGGCTTTAACAATGTTTAGTCAAAAAACTAATCGCATTGTTGCTTTTGAGATTATCATGAAAAAGTATCGTTCAAAGGTTTTGCAGACCATCGGCAAAATTGTTAAAGATTCTGATGATGCAGAAGATTTAACCCAAGATGCTTTCATCAAGATTTGGCAAAGTTTAGAATATTTTAGAGGAGAAAGCCAATTATCTACTTGGATTCATAGAATTGCCACGAATGAAGGTTTGAATTTTTTAAGAAATAAGAAGAAAATGACGATGGTTGATATTGATGAATCATCAAATTCGGTAAATCATTGCGTTTTTCAATATTTAACTATTTCACCAGAAGAAATTGAAAAAAGATTGTATTCAGCCATGGATACTTTGCCCAAAAAGCAATTAAGTGTGTTCAAAATGCGGTATTTTGATGAGATGTCATACGAACAAATGGCTACGAATACAGGCACGAGTATAGGAGCATTGAAAGCAAGCTATCATATAGGTATGAAAAAAGTAGAAGATTTTTTGAGCGTAGCGTAATTTTAGGAACAGTGTTTTACGTATTTTACAAACTAACACCCTAAAAACTCCTAAATTTAATTCTGGCGAGATTTTTGTTTTATACGTATTTTTAACAATTTAAAGATACACGCTATGAAAACATTATCATTAATTGCCATCGCTATTATTGCCTCGAGTGTATTACTATCATTCAAAAAGAAGTCTTCTTCTGATGATAGTCTTGGGATTTAGTTTAAGTTAATGGGTTTTTTTAGAGTTAAAAAGTTTGAAATACTTTCTAACTCTTTTTTTTGTAAAAAGCTGCAACGTTTTATAAAAAATATTTGAATTATCCGTCTGACTACCTAGAAAGCTACCTCGGCAGTCAGACGGATAATCCAAATAAACATTAACTCAGCCAATCATGTTATCCATGCTCCATTACAGAAGTCATACTTATAAATTCTACCACACGTCTATCCACCCAATAAAGTCCATCTCTATTTGATTCATAAAAACCACAATGTCCACCGTGAAAGGGTACTTCTGAAAATATACAATCTGATTTTTTAGCCACATTTTTCATAGCACAACTATCTGAAAGGACAGGGTCATTTTGAGCATTTAAAATCAAAGTTGGAATACGTATTTTATCTACTACGTGCATAGCAGAGCAGCTATCGTAATAGTCTTTCCCATTCTTAAAACCGTGAATTGGTGCGATATAATTATCCGTAAAATCATTTAAATATTTAAATTTTTTAAAATCTTTAAATGCATCACTATCAATCAATTGCATGCGTTTTCTTAAAAATTCAGAAAGTTTTTT
>JANPIG010000976.1:0-3411 GCA_031424875.1 Cytophagales bacterium | reverse complement strand
AGGCATATCTATATCTGTAAAAATCAAATCAATGGTGATATCTTCTAAGAAATCTGTAGCTTCAAGAGCATTATCAAAAACTTCTACTAATTCGAGCTCGGGCATACGTTTAAAATAATGGCGTAATAAATTTTGAGCAGGTTCTTCATCTTCAAGAACAATACAACGAATTAATTTCATATTTTAAGTCTTTTAGAGATTTTTGAATTTTGATATTCTTCAAATATAATATAAAATCATCATTGACTAAAATATCAAGGCAAATTTTATGCTAAAAAACAATTTTTGAGAATTATAAAAAGGCACTCCTGCCAATTTGACATCTAAAATCCTACTGGAACTGTTTTTGCCAATTCATTATTCATCAAAAATTATTCAGTTTTAAGCTAATTAATGACAAAATGACTATGCAAGAGAAAGGTAATATCTCGATTCATACCGAGAACATTTTTCCGATTATTAAAAAATTCCTTTATTCAGACCACGAAATTTTCCTTCGTGAATTGGTTTCTAATGCCGTGGATGCCTCACAAAAAATCAAGCGTTTGGCTTCTATCGGTGAGTATGCGGGTGAATTGGGAGAACTAAAAGTAAAGGTTTCTTTCGATAAAGAAGCAAAAACGATTACTATTTCGGATTCAGGCCTGGGTATGACCGCTGAGGAAATCAAAAAATATATTAATCAAATTGCGTTTTCGGGAGCAACTGAATTCGTGGAAAAGTACAAAGATAAAGGCGATGAAAAAGCCATTATTGGACATTTTGGTTTGGGCTTTTATTCTGCCTTTATGGTGGCTGAAAGGGTGGATATTATCTCACAATCTTATCAAGAAAATTCGCAAGCTGTAAAATGGACTTGTGATGGTTCGACTGAGTTTGAAATCACCGAAGCTACTCGTGAATCTCGTGGTTCGGATATCGTTCTCCACATTGCAGAAGACTCTTTGGAATTCTTGGAAGAGTTCAGAATCAAGCAGGTATTAGAAAAATACTGCAAATTCCTTCCGATTGAGATAGAATTTGGCGTGGGTGAAGAGGCTAAAATTATCAATAACCCTAACCCAATCTGGACTAAATCTCCAAATGATTTAACTGATGAGGATTACCTTAAATTCTACGAAGAGTTGTATCCTTTCACTGAGAAACCTTTGTTCTGGATTCACCTCAACGTTGATTATCCTTTCAACTTGACGGGGATTTTATACTTCCCGAAAGTGAAAAACGAATTACAGCTTCAACGTGAAAAAATACAATTGTACAGCCGTCAAGTTTTTATTACGGACGAAGTAAAAGACATCGTTCCAGAGTTCTTGATGTTGTTGCATGGCGTGATTGATTCACCCGATATTCCTTTGAACGTTTCTCGGAGTTTCTTGCAAGCGGATGGTAATGTGAAGAAGATAAATTCGTACATCACCAAAAAGGTAGCGGATAAATTAGGCGATTTGTTCAAGGCTGACCGTGCTGGTTTTGAAGAGAAATTTGAGAATATTGGTCTTTTCGTAAAATACGGAATGATTTCAGACGATAAATTCTATGAGCGAGCCAAAGATTATTGTTTAGTACAAAACGTTGATGGTAAGTATTTTACGTTGAATGAATACGCTGAATTTGCCCAAGAAAATCAGAAAGATAAAAATGAGGATGTAACATATCTTTACACTAATGATGCCTCTTCGCAAGACGGTTTTATTCAATCTGCCCAAAAACGAGGTTACGATGTCTTGAAATTGGATTCGGTTCTGGACAGTCATTTTATCAATATGTTGGAAAGCAAATTGGTAAAAACAAACTTGAAACGAGTGGATTCTGACACGGTTGAGAAATTGATTGATAAAGGAATTTCGGTTGACACTATTCTGTCAGATTCGGAAAAAGAGGCCGTGAAAAAAGTATTTGATGAGGTGATTAATGATACTACAAAAGTGGTAGCCTTAGAACCAATGCCTGCCGATGAAATGCCAGCCGTGATTACCCAAAATGAGTTTATGCGTAGAATGGCGGATATGTCTCGTGCAGGTGGTGGCGGCGGCATGAATATGTTTGGAAATATGCCAAACAACTATATCGTTTCGGTAAATGCCAACCATCCAACCATCAGCAAAATCCTGAAATCAACGGAGGCTGAGGAGCAGAAGAAATTGGCAAAACAGATTTATGATTTGGCTCTTTTGGCTCAAAATATGCTTACTGGAGCAGATTTGACGGCATTTATTCAGCGGACAGCGGTGGGGTTGTAATCTGATTTTTTAAAGTAATTGGTAAAGAAAGAGAGACAAAGCTCCACTTTGTCTCTCTTTCTTATTTCATTTATAAGCAATTGCCCTAACCAATCTAAGCCCATTCAAATCTTCCACTTCTTTCACATTCTCTGGCGAAATAATCCCTCTTTTTATCCAATTTGTTACTACGTGCGTGTCCAGATTGAACATATCTGCATAACGCTTAATTGTTACCCATTCACCCAACATATAATCCTTACCGTCTAAATGCAAGAATTTTTCGGCTTGAGCAATAACAGCGTCACTTCTTTGAAGGATTGCTTGAATATCAATTTTTTCTTCTACTAATTCCATATTTATTTTGGTTGTTAATTATTTCTTCTTTTCGAGTTCTTCAATTAGTTTGGTCAATAACGAAATTTTATCTAAAAATAAATTGATTTCATCTTCACTTAATAGATGCTGTAAATTGGTAAGATGCGTTTCCAAAAATGCTCATTCCATAATAGCATTCTTTAAAATTTGTTGTCTTATTATTGTGGTTTGGGAAGTCGTTTATGGGTAAACATAATTAGTGTTTCGTACGGGAACAAATTTTGTTCTTATTATTTTAAAACAAAAAAGCCCCGCATCACGGGGCACTTTTGTAAACTATTCACCTAACCTAAAAAACTAAAATGAAAATATTTTGTAGCTATGAGCTATAAAAAAAATCTAAATAACCTATTTCACCGACAAAATCCTAAATTCTGTTCTACGATTTTCTTGATGTTGTTTTTCATTACATTGTACACCGTCCACACATTCATTTGACGGCTCACTTTCTCCATAACCGTTTGACACTAAACGACTTGCATCAATGCCTCTCTGTGTCAGATAATCTACTACAGCTCTGGCTCTATTGTCCGAAAGTTGCATATTGTAGGTATCACTTGAACGGGCATCCGTGTGTGAGCGTATTTCAACTTTCATGTCTGGGTACTTTTTCAAAAGCGGCAAAACTGTTTTGTCCAACTCCTTGGCAGCATCTTTACGGATGAAAAATTTATCTAAATCGTAATAAATATTGTTCAATTTGAAAATATCGCCTTCGCCATACATTCCCTGTACGTTTTGGTATTGTGCGGGGTTTTTGCCACTCACTTTTCCAAAGGTTTCATTGTTGGTAGCGTACTTATCTTTTTGAGCC
>JANPIG010000975.1:0-10124 GCA_031424875.1 Cytophagales bacterium | reverse complement strand
GTAAGTAGCTACTTACTTAGTAAAATTAGTATTCAATTAATTGATTTTCAATTAGTTATACCTATACTAAGTAACTAAGTAAGTAGATTTATATATTTTAAGAAAAATTTGAATTTGCAGTTTTAATAATGTTATACCCCCAAACTTGGAATTGTCCATTATATTTCTGTACTCTTTCAAATTTTAATCTCTTCATTGCCCTACCTAAATATTCACGACTAACTTTAATTCCTGCAAGCTGTTGTAAATAAGTTACCATGTCTTTTACTTGCATAAATTCGCACCCTTCATCTTCTTTTGTTTCGGGTAGTTTGAAATATTGCGTAACTAATTCCATTTCATTTGTCTGTTGCTGAAACTTCATATTTCGAGTTTCATTTTTTGCAATTTCTTCTACTGTCAAATCATATTTGAATGTGCCTGAATGCAATAAATACAACGCCTGTCTCCAAACGTTGTCGATATTTACTTCTTTACTATAATTCCAATCTATTGAATGAATTTCAAAACATAACCAACGGACTGAACCCGTTTCGTCTTGGAGAAATTCGCCTTTATTGGTCGAACCTATAAAACTGCATTTTCGAGTAATTATGCTGTTTTTAGAATCATACGGTAAGCGTATATTTATTCTATCTTTGGAGAAGTAAGATTTTAGAGAATTGATTTCAGATTTATGGAGCGTTGAAAGTTCATCCATATTGATAAGAAAATTTTTAGCTAACAAGATTAACCCGTCTTTATCGGTGCTTATCTCTTCTGCTATGTAGTCGCTTAGGCTGTCAGGTGAATGAAAACGGCAATAGGTTGTTTTGCCGCTGTTTTGTTCATTATGCACCAATACAAAACCCTGTTTATTAAAATAGCTGTCGTCTAATGCACATCGAACCGCCCGTACTAACCATTTTTTATGATGCGAGTTAAACTCGTCTTGTTCATCTGCCTTTACGTAGTTTGAAAATTGACTAATATAGTCAGGTTCGTTAATGGGGTCGTATGGATTAAGATTATCAAAGTATGACTTGATAGGGTTGTAACGTTCCGTATATTCACTTTTGAGAATAGACTTTAAATCGTCTTTCGAGATTTTTACTCCTTCTTTTCTCATTTCAACGTAAAGAGAATTTTCGTTTACTGAAACAAACTCATTCGCCTGTTTTACAGAACATTCAATTTCACATTTGATTAAATTATATCTTAAATCGTAATTCTCGGTTAGGTAATTTTCTACTTGGTGAAATACCGTTTCAAAATGAATTTTATTTTCATCTTGATTATTGCTTTTTGATTTCATTTTTGTAAATTTGCTCTCGTTCAGAAAGCATTTAAAAGTTCAACTTTTAAGCGGTGAAGTCTTCCAGCTTCACCGCTTTTTTGTGGTTATTATTACCGCTCATTCATTAACTCAAACATATCTCTCAACTCGTATAGATTAGAAATTACAAACGTTTGCTTGAACATAATTTTCTTAAAATCTTCTGTTTTTAATTCGCTGTCTTCTAATTGGTTTGAAATAGTATCTTCGGCAATAAATTGAATAGTGGAACTAACTCTTTCTACCAAATCTTTTGGCGTATTGCCAAAAGCAAAAAACTCCTCATTAATAAGCCTAAACATAGGCTCAACATTTACTTCTTTTCCTGTCTTTGGATTTCGTACCCAAATTGGTTCTGGTCTAATTAATTTGTCCATCTTATTTTTATTTAGAATGATTTTAAATAATTGGCTGTATAATTCCAAGAACACGCCATTGATAGCGTATTAAGAATTAATGTAAATACCTGTAAATCAGTTTGTTTCTTTACGTGAATTGAGATAAGAAATTAAATCTGACTTTTTGAATAATATTCTTTTGTCAGATGCCATGACGGCAGGAAGTTGCCCGTTTTGGCGTAATTTTTGATAGGTCGGACGTGATACCCTCAAAAACGCAATGGTTTCTGTGGCGTTCAAAAATTCATCCTCTGGGGCTGTGTGTGGGTTTTGTGCTTGGTGCTTTTTTAACTCTATCTGAACAACGTTTGTCATTATTTCAGTGAGTTGTTCCAATGCAATAACTACCAACGTAGTTTTGGGAGTGTCGGAAGAATTTTCTAAATTTGTCATGTTCTGTAATTTTGTTGTAATTGGATTCTTTGTATTGGTTACTGACTTTTTCAAGTTTGCATCGCCCGAATAATGAGGTTTTGTCAAAATTGGATTTCTTAGTTTAGCCGTACTGAAACGACCTTCTTGACTACGTTTTTGCGTGTTCATGGTTTTGAATTTAGTTATGATATTTTACTGATTTTTGGGGCTTATTCAGTTGGAAAGTTTGGCGACATGACAACTGATTGAGCCTTTTTTTATTTATTACTCTAACTATGGCACAATATTAAGTATTATTGTTTGTCCAAAAAAGGACGGCTCAATTAAGCCTAAACGCAATATTAACTTTTTAAATAGTTGATAATCAGATACTTAAATTTTACAAAAATGGACGCAACTGTATAAAAATAAATTTTATTTTATGTAATATACTGATTTTCAGGTACTTATATAAATTTATAGATATTTAATATCTTTGCTTTTATGCAATATTATGCTTTTAATTTTTATAAATAAAACAATATTTAATCTTTATTTATATTATTTCAAATTAGCAATTAAATAACCTAAACTATTGTTTATCAAATAATTAGGCTTTTTAGTTGCTAATTTAAAAATATGAAAAAACAAAGAATATACTAATAAATTAATCCTCCCATTTCATCATTTCAAAATCTAAATCTTTATCAGTCAATTTTATATATTTTTGAAAACTTTTGAGGTCTTTATGTCCTGTCATTTTCCTAATCGCTGGTAGTGGAATACCCCTAATGATAGATTGAGTGATAAATGTACGCCTTGCGGTGTGGGAGGTCATTAACTCATACTTTGGTACGGTTGTTTCTATCCTTTGGGCTTGCTTGTGTGTAACTACCTGTTCGGGTGTGTCAATCCCTGCAATCTTACCTACTTCTTTCAAGTAACCATTAAATTTTTGTTGCTGAAATTGTGGAAGCAAGCCTTTATATTTATCCACGATGGTACGGGAATAATGAGTAAGCGGAATTACAAGCGGGTCGGCTGTCTTTTGGGTTGTAATGAATAGTTTACCATCTTTAATGTTTTCGGGTTTTACGTTTGAGTAGTCAGATTCACGCAAACCCGTTGCACAACCAAAAACAAATAAATCCCTTACCTTAGTGAGTGTTTCAGATGCAAACTCGTGGTTGTATAATTTGGTAAGTTCTTCTTTGGTAAGGTAAATAAAATGTGATTCAAACTCTTTCAATCGTTTGCCTTTATTGAGTAGTTCAATTTTGTAAACTCCCATATCTGCACAAAATTTTAAAAAACCTGTAAGGTAGTCGAGCCGTTTGTTTGCGGTACTATTTGCAAGCTCGCAAGCATCCAATAAATAGTTTCTAAATTCTGTAAAAAACTTAAAATTAATTTCTTCAAATGTTGGATTTTTTGAACCGAAAAAACTGTAAAGGTTGTTTCCAACTGTCATAATATGTTTGATAGTTTCAAAGGTTTTTTTGTTCTTAGAATCTTCTAAGTAGAAATCAAACCATTCATAAAATGTACGTTTGGGAACTTCAATTTTAGGAGTAGGGTTTTCGAGTTCTTCTAATTTTTGATTGATAAACTCATAGGTAATTACCCTATCTTCACGCCTTGCAATGTCTATGATAGAATCAATTTTGCGTTTATAATCTTGGGCTTTGGCGTTCATTTTTTCAAAACCAAATCCATAAGTTTTTCTAACTTTCTGGCTTTCATTATCCCAAAATTCGGGGGCAAACTTCGCTGGGGTTCGATAATACTTTTGTTGATTATTAATTACAATTTGTACGCACAATGTAGCAATTTTGGGCTGTGGGTTTGAGTACCTAACCTTTGGGAGAAACGTTAATTTTGTCGAAACTGCCATATATCTTTTATTTAGTTTATTATTTTTTCATAACAAAGATAATGGTTAATGTTAAAGATATATGGAAAACCTTGTAAATCTACCAATAAATATTTTTACAATAAATAAAAAACCCTCTAAAATCGCTGTTTAAAGGATTTTTGAATGAGAAAACAGTAATTTATAGGTAAATATTTTGTGATACGCCCTTTACCACAAAAAACCCCTTATACGCAACGTATGAGGGGTTTTTTATTGATAGGGATAGCAAATGGGGACACTTTTATGAAACTCTCTGCTGATTCTCACAAAAATAAGTAGTCCTCCCACCCACTTTACTAATCGAGATTTTCTCTCCACATTCAGGGCAAATCCCTACCCTTTCATCTTGCATCTCTTTTCTGCCCCAGCCTCTGGCATGTATGAGAAAATTCATGGGAAAATCATCATAATTTGCTTGTGAATCAATGGCAGTTTGAATAACGTATTGTATGGCTTTATGTATTTCAAGTATCTCATTACCAGCTAATTGATTTGCCAATCTTTCGGGATGAATTTTGGCCTGAAACAGTACTTCATCCACAATCCAATTGCCAATACCCGACACCGTTGACTGGTCGAGTAACACTGGTTTAATAGGAGCTTTTCTCTTTTTTAGCTTCGTAGAAAGTTCTTCTATAGTGATTTCTAAAGCATCTTTATAGATTTTTTTACGGATTAAAAAACCTTCAATATCTTCCACAATACCTATTCTTTCAAATTTTCTCGGACATAAAAAACCCAATTTGAAACCATTCGCAAACTTAAAAATAATTCTGGCAAAACGGGGTGTGTCTTCATCGTCTTTAAAATAGGTTAAATCGCCCGTCATGCCGAAATGTAAATGTAGCCAATAGGGGGCATCCAATTGAGCAAAAAGATTTTTACCAACTCTTTTAGTACCAATAAATTTCTTATTTTTCAACTGTCGATTGAGCGTATCATAATCCGTAGTAAGCAGCTTAGTATCTTCTACATACACATCTATTATAGGCTGATGAAGGCTTGTAGCTTCAAAATAACGACGATAGGTTTCAACTTCGGGAAGTTCGGGCATGAGAGATAAATTAGGTTTGAATATGAAATAGAAACACTTATTTCCACAATTTTGTTTTTACCCAAAATTATTTAGAGCTAAATCCCGAACATCGAATATCGAACGGGCAATCTCTAAATTTACTCATAACTGATAATTGTTAATTGATAACTGGTTCTTATCTTTGCCCCTGCAAAAAACCTTACATCATGGACAAACCGAAGTATAAACGTATTCTTCTCAAATTATCAGGCGAAGCCCTTAGTGCGGGCGGTGAAGTTATTGACCCAGCCATCTTAGAGCAATATGCTCAAGAAATCAGAAAAGTGAAGGATTTAGGCGTAGAAATAGCCATTGTAATTGGCGGAGGCAATATCTTTAGAGGGGCTGCCGCTGCTAAAGTCGGTATTGACCGTGTACAAGGCGATTATATGGGTATGCTTGCAACAGTTATTAACGGTATGGCAATTCAGGCTTCTTTGGAAAAACATGGAATGTACACACGCCTACTGACCGCTATCAAAATGGATGCTATTTGCGAACCTTTTATTCGACGTAGAGCCATGCGACATTTAGAAAAAGGGCGTATTGTTATTTTTGGAGCAGGCACTGGAAATCCCTACTTTACTACTGATTCAACAGCTGCGTTACGGGCTGTAGAAATAGAAGCTGAAGTAGTTTTAAAAGGCACTCGTGTTGATGGTGTTTATACAGCAGATCCAGAGAAAGACCCTTTAGCAACTCGTTACGAGCATCTTTCATTCGCAGAAGCAATCTCAAAAGGATTAAAGATTATGGATACTACAGCTTTTACGCTGTGCCAAGAAAATCAAGTACCCATTATCGTTTTTGATATGAATAAACCCAGTAATCTCGTAAATTTAGCAAAAGGAGATTCAGTAGGAACGCTCATTAGTTGAGATTTGTGATTTAGTGAATCGTGATTATTAGCACCCAGAGTGTTTTCCGATTCACTAGTTCACTAAATCAACCATTCACTCAATCACAAATTTAAAAAATGGAGGAAATAGAATTTTATATTGACGCTGCCAAAGAAACTATGGATGGAGCGTTGAAACATTTAGCCATTGAATTATCAAAAATTCGTGCAGGAAAATCATCTCCCGCTATGTTGGATGGCATTATGGTGGATTATTATGGAATGAACACGCCTCTAGCAGGTGCTGCTTCTATCACTACACCAGATGCCAGAACAATCATAGTAAAGCCTTTTGAGAAAAAAATGATTCCTGAATGTGAAAAAGCTATTCGCAACTCAAATATCGGACTTTCACCTATGAATGATGGGGAAAATATTCGTTTAAATATTCCTCCATTAACCGAAGAAAGACGAAGAGATTTGGTAAAAAGAGTAAAAGGAGAAATTGAAACTGCAAAAATCAATGTTAGAAATGTGCGTCAAGATGCCAATAATAGTATCAAAAAATTGAAAGCCGATGGCGTTTCAGAAGATGCTATTAAAGATGGCGAAGAACGTATTCAGAATTTAACGAATAGTTACATATCAAAAGTAGATTCCACTTTTGCAGACAAAGAAAAAGATATTATGTCTGTGTAAATTGGCTTTGTCATAAAACAAAAAAGGCTTCCCGAAGGAAGCCTTTTTTATAACTAAACATTAAACCTTACGCCAAAGCAATACGCTTGAAAGTGCTGATAGTCAAGCCTTTCTGAGTTTGCTCCAACAATTGCTTAATGTTGATTGAACCGTCTTTTACAAATTGTTGATTCAATAGAGTTGATTCTTTATAGAATTTCTCCAATCTACCCGTTGCAATTTTATCTAACATTGCTTCTGGTTTTCCTTCCTGACGAGCTTGGTCTCTACCAATCTCAATCTCACGCTCAATGGTAGCTGAATCAACACCATCTTTATCTAAAGCTACAGGTTTCATAGCCGTAATTTGCATAGCAATATCTTTCCCAACTTCTTGAACATCAGCACCTTGTACATTTGTAAATGCAACCAAAACACCGATTTTATTATTCGAGTGAATATAAGAAACCACTTTGTCTGCCGTTACATTTTCGTAACCCGCTACTGTGATTTTCTCTCCAATCTTACCAGTTAATTCAACCATAGCCTCTTGAACTGAACGTCCATCAGCTAAAGTAGAAGACAATAAAGCATCTTTATCCGCAGCATCAGAAGATACCGCAGCGGCTAACAAAGCATTTGCCAAGTCGTTGAAATCAGCTACTTTTGAAACTGGCTCAGTCTCACAAGCTAAGGCTACTAATTTACCATTTGTTCCATCAGCATTGATTGAAATCAATACTACACCTTCATTTGTTTCATTATCTGCACGCTTAGCAGCCACTTTCTGACCTGCTTTACGGAGAATATCAATAGCGGCTTCAAAATCACCACCTGCTTCAGTAAGGGCTTTCTTACAATCCATCATGCCCGAACCGGTCATTTGTCTTAATTTATTAACGTCTGCTGCTGAAATAGCCATCGTTTTATTGATTTTAGATTTTGGATTGCGGATTGCGGAATTGAATTAGCTGATAATTACGTTAGTTCGCAATCCGCAATAACTAATTCAATTTTGTAAAGGAACAGCCCACAGAATTCTATGGGCTGTTGTAATATTTTAATTTTAGATTTATGCGGATTTAAATCCGAAATCCACACTCGAAAATCCAAAATCAATTAATCTTCTTTCTCGTATTTAGCTGCTACTTTTGCTGCTTCTTTTGCTTCTTCTTCGTCAGCAAGGCGTTTTGCTTCTTCTTCCTCCGCAACACGAGCATCATCTTTATCTTGCTTGCGTTCCATCAAACCCTCTTCGATTGCCTTACCAACCGCCAAAGTAATCAAAGCAATTGACTTGTAAGCATCATCATTAGCTGGAATTGGAAATTCAACTAAATCTGGATTTGAGTTAGTATCACACATTGCAAACACTGGAATACCCAAACGGTGAGCTTCTGCCACAGCAATATGTTCACGCTTAACATCTACTACGAAAAGAGCTGCTGGAAGACGAGTCAATTCAGTGATACCACCCAATACTCTTTCCATTTTCTCTTTATCACGTGTCATCATTAAACGTTCACGCTTTGCTAATGCTTTTACGGTTACTTCGTCTTTCAACATTTTGTCGATAGTACCCATCTTCTTGATAGACTTTCTAACTGTTTGAAAGTTTGTAAGCATACCTCCCAACCAACGGTCAGTAACATAAGGCATTTTCAAACGACGAGCTTCTTCCGTAACGATTTCTTGAGCTTGCTTCTTAGTAGCAACAAACATCACTTTACGTCCAGAACGAACAATACCCTTGATAGCATTACAAGCCTCATCTAAACAACCTAAAGTTTTGTTCAAATCAAGGATGTGTATACCGTTTTTCTCCATGAAGATAAACGGAGCCATACGTGGATCCCACTTGCGGGTTAAGTGTCCGAAGTGAACACCTGCATCTAATAATTCTTTATATTCTAATTGTGCCATTTTGTTTCAGTTATCAGTTATTAGTTAACAGTTATCAGTTTTATACTGAAAATTTTTAACATAAAACCTAAACTACTTTTTTTAAATGAAAATATGAGAAAAAATATTGGCAAAGCACCGGTCACTGTAAGCTTTGCCAAAGAAATATGTATTGAGCATCAAATATTAGGTATCAAGACAAATTCATAAAGACTTTGTACTTAATACTTAACATTTGGTACTCGCAAATATTAACGTTTCGAGAATTGGAATTTCTTACGTGCTTTTTTACGACCTGGTTTTTTTCGTTCAACCATACGTGGATCACGAGTAAGGAATCCTTCTTTTTTCAAAGCTGGACGACGCTCTTTGTCAATTTCTTGCAAAGCACGAGAAATCGCCAAACGTAATGCCTCAGCTTGTCCTTTGATTCCGCCACCATCTAAATTTACTTTAACGTCATAAGACCCTTCAGTCTTTGTTAAAGCAAATGGTTGATTTACGATAATTCTAAGAATTTCAGATGGAAAATAGTCATTTAAAGAACGACCATTTATTGAATATTCGCCCTTGCCCGGTGTCATATAAAGACGAGCAACGGCAGTTTTTCTTCTTCCTAATGTATTAGTTACTTCTGCCATTTTTTTTTATAGCTGCGAGGGGTAAATTTTCAAGTTTTAAGTTTTTAAGTTTTAAGTTTATGAAGCATATAAAATCTTCGACTTAATTACTTAATTACTTGACAACTCAATAACTTAACAACTCATAATTTAGAATTTGATTTCAGTTGGTTGTTGTGCTGTGTGTGGATGTTCTGAACCTGCATATACATAAAGGTTTCTGAACAATTCACTACCCAATTTGTTTTTGGGAAGCATACCTTTTACGGCTGCTTCAACAACTCCTCTTGGGTTTTTAGCTAATACTTCTCTTGGCGTTGCGAAACGCTGTCCACCTGGATAACCAGTGTGGCGAGTATAAACTTTATTATTCATTTTCTTTCCTGTGAAACGAATTTTCTCAGCATTGATAACGATAACATTGTCACCACAGTCCACGTGTGGAGTGAATGAAGCTTTGTGCTTTCCACGCAAAACTTTCGCAATTTCAGAAGTCAAACGACCTACGATTTGATTTTCGGCATCTACAACAACCCATGCTTTTTCAACAGTAGCAGTGTTTGCAGAGATGGTTTTATAACTTAAAGTATCCACTTTATTATGATGTAAAAGTCCGATAATATTTTCTCAAAGAAAGCAATCCTGCCAAGAATTGTTACAGAATTTACCTACACGCAGGACTTTTATTAAGAGTCGTGTGGTATTTTACTGTACATCAGGAGTTGGAACACCTCTGATTTTCAATGATTTGACCTTATTTTTTCCTGAACGGGCATCCAGTTTAAATTTGGGAACGCAAAATTAGTGAATCTTTAGTCATTATGCAAAAGGAATGAATAAAAGATTCATAAAAGATTTTAGGCTTTATTAACGTATAATAATTATTACTCAACTAATTATTAAATAATTGGGTGTTTTTTTTGAAAACCGGAATCCTTTGTTTTACTTTACAGCCAAATACCGATCCTAAGTAAGTTAATAAAGTTTTTGAAATAAGTCTGACAGAATTCTCGCCAGTTTTCTGTCTTC
>JANPIG010000974.1:0-1002 GCA_031424875.1 Cytophagales bacterium | reverse complement strand
GGAAAGGGCTGGACTGATTTAAACGGAGCTTGGAACAACGGAACTGAAAATATCGTTGGCCTTTGTGATGTGGATGATAGAAGTGCAGTGCCAGCTATTAAAAAATTTCCCAATGCGAAGTTCTACAAGGATTTTCGTAAGATGTTAGAACAGGAAAAAGGAATTGATGCCGTAACCGTTACTACGCCCGACCATACCCATTACGTAGTAGCGATGATGGCAATGGAAATGGGCAAGCATGTATATGTACAGAAACCTTTAGCTCATAACCTTTATGAAGTTAGAAAGATGACCGAGGCTGCAGTGAAATACAAGTGTGTAACTCAAATGGGAAATCAAGGTGGATCGAGTGATGATGTAAGACGATTTGTGGAATGGTATCAAGCAGGAATCATTGGTGAGGTGAACCGTGTGCATGTTTGGACAAATCGTCCAGTATGGCCCCAAGGTATTCCAACACCCACCGAAAAGATGGAAATTCCTAAAGAATTAGATTGGGATTTATGGCTCGGTCCTGCCAAATACCGTGATTACAATGCCGCCTATCATCCTTTTGATTGGCGAGGTTGGGTTGATTTTGGTACAGGTGCTTTGGGCGATATGGGTTGCCACATGATGGATCCACCATATAAAGCCCTGGGTTTAGGTTATCCTTCGGAAGTGGAATGTAGCATTACAAATGCTTGGGCGGGTAAATTTAAAGAGGGGTATTATCCAGATAGTTTCCCTGTGGCTTCCAAAATTCATTTAAAGTTTCCACGTGCGGGTAAAGAGGATGTAAAATTGACTTGGTATGATGGTGGCATCATGCCCGAACGTCCTGATGAAATTCCTTCAGACGTAATGATGGGCGACCCCAATGGAGGAGTTTTAATGATTGGCTCAAAAGGTGTGATGAGCTGTGGTTTATACGGAAAAAATCCGATGCTTTTTCCTGAGAATAAATTGAAAGAAGCGGGCGAAAAAGTGCCTAAAACAATTGCCAGAGTTATTGGAGCTGAT
>JANPIG010000973.1:0-1633 GCA_031424875.1 Cytophagales bacterium | reverse complement strand
TGGAAATTATTGCTTATTACATTCCTTGGGTGGATAATTTGTTAGATTCTATTGCTACTCCTGCCTCCATTATTGCAGGTACAATCCTCACAACTGCTTTTATTTCAGGAGACCTCTCTCCTACTCTTAAATGGGTTTTGGGGTTTCTCGTGGGCGGTGGAAGTGCAGGGGTTGTGCAGTTAGGTACAACTTTCACCCGATTAACTTCCACGGCTACTACGGCAGGTTTTGCCAATCCCATTATTGCAACCATTGAGAATATTTTATCAGTCATTTTTTCTATTTTGAGCGTATTTCTTCCCATTCTTTTAGCTGTTGGTGCTGTATTATTTGTGATGTATTTAAGTAAAAAATTAGTACGAAGATTGTAGAAAAATTTATTAATTATCTTTGCATTATGAATTTAGAAGAAATAACCTCACAAGTATCAGCATTAGTACGTCAAACGGGCGAGTTTGTTAGAACTGCTGCCGCCAATTTTTCAAGCGAAAATATTGAATATAAAGGTCTAAACGATATGGTTTCGTATGTGGACAAAGAAACTGAAGTACGTTTAGTGGATGGTCTGAGAAAAATACTCCCCGAAGCGGGATTTATCGCCGAGGAAGGAACAGGAGAGTTCGCCGCAAATCAGACACTTGCTTGGATAATTGATCCTGTTGATGGCACTACCAATTATATGCATGGCATTCCAGTTTTTGCGATTTCGATTGCTTTAATGCAAGATAAAAAGATTGTTTCTGGCGTAGTTTATGAAGTAAATCGGGATGAATGTTTTGCGGCTTGGCTGGGAGGAGGAGCATATTTAAACGAAAAACCTATTAAAGTTTCTTCCGCAAAATATCTAAAAGACAGTTTGATAGCTACGGGATTTCCCTACTATGATTTTGAGTTAATGGAAAATTATATCCAAATTTTGAAAGAATTGATGCAAAAATCTCACGGACTTAGGCGTTTAGGAGCCGCCGCTGTTGATTTAGCTTATACAGCTTGTGGGCGTTTTGAAGGCTTTTTTGAATATAACTTAAAGCCTTGGGATGTAGCAGCGGGTACGCTCATCGTGCAAGAAGCAGGGGGAATAGTCAAGGATTTTAAAGGGGGAGATGATTTCATCTTCGGTCGTGAACTAATTGCAGGTTGTAGTATGTTTTCAGAATTAGAAGCGTTGATTCAGAAAAATTGGGCTTCTTAGTAATACGGGCTGTTCGACGATTCGACAATCAGTCCGTAAGTTAAAATTTATCAATATGAACTGGCAGACGAAACGTCGCACCGCCGTGTTACAAATATGGAAAATATCATTATTGCACTCATATTTCTCTCAGCCATTTTCTATTTAGGAAATATTGTTAGAAAGAATTTTAGCTTAAAAAATAAAGCAGGTTGTTCAAAAGGATGTGGTTCGTGCGGAGCTATTGATTTCGATAAAATTGAAGCTTCGCTGTCGGTTAAGGTTGAACGGTGAAGGTGAAGATTTTTTTAAAAAAGCCTCTCAGAAATTAATCTGAGAGGCTTTTTACATTTTACACTCTATTCTTTTTTCTTCTCAACTTGGGTAACTTTTACAGCATTTACAGGTTTTATCGCAATCAAATCAGCCATCAGACGTTGCGTTTCTTTTAAATAAGTATCT
>JANPIG010000972.1:0-1733 GCA_031424875.1 Cytophagales bacterium | reverse complement strand
TTCTGGATTCTTAGCAAAAACAGTAATTGGACTCCTTACGCCTGCCGTACTTACTTTCATGGAAGTAGCCATTTTATTTGATGCAATACGAATCCCGTTTGGTGATTGTGCTGAATAGATACCCAAATTTTCAGATAAATGCTGCAACGTTAATAAACCATATTCACCCCCGCCGCCTAATCTTGTGATTACTGCGTGAAAGTCTTTTAGGTGCAACCGTTTGGGCTTTTCCTGTCCGTTTTCTTGATAGATTCTATCATACCCATTGACACTATCCGATATTAAAATATAGAGTTCATCAGGCGTGTATATCTCGTAACTGTGTCCTCTTGATTCGATTGCATCAATTAAATGTTTGGACGGTTTGCCCGTACTTAAAATTAGAATGTTCATTTTCATTATTTGAAAAATTAATGGTTAAAAAAAATATTAAAAAGTCATATACCGCTCCGCAATTCATGTGCAATTACTTATACAGTTGAGGGCGTGTAACGAATGAAGAGCAACAAACTAAGTTTATTTTTTTACAAAAATCATTTAACTATATGATTATCAATGATTTACATAAATATTTACTTTATTTTGTTGCAAAAAGTAGTTAAAAATGTGTGCAATTCGTACACATTTAGTTGCTAAACTGAAAATTAAGGAGGTTTATTTACTAAAAAATCGTTAAAATCATTGAATTTATCGTATATATTAGATTTATCTATTACTAATAAACCTACCTCTTTCATTTTTTGAACTGCCTTTTTTCCTGCATCATCATTGTCTAAAAATGTATAGACTTTTTCCGCTTTTTGTAGATGTGGAATTGCTTTGTTTAGGTTTGAAACTGAATTTAAAACGATTGCGGTTGAGGTAGGTAAACCATAATATTCAACGGCTGATAAGAAATCAAATACTCCTTCAAATACTGATACTTTCTTAGATATGCCTATGCCAATTATTGTAATATCTGACTTACCTAAATTGATAGGCTTTTTCATTCTCTCATTCCGCAGAATATATCCACCACTTTCATTTTGATAACCAACTCCGAAAAATTGACCTTTGGCGTTTTTGTAGTGTATTTCTTTGAGATAACTAAACGCTGTATGGAGGGTAATTTTACGGCTCTCCACATAACGAATTAGGGCGGGGTGCTGTAAATCCTTAACGGCTGTAACTTCGTAGTTCTTCGTATCATTATTAAGAGTATTGACGGTTGAAAGAGAAAAATTATCCCTTGCCACCTCTTTCTCTTTTTCACCGTCAAAACCCTCTAATATTTTACAAGCATCTAAAAAACTTACCTTTTCCAACAAAACTACTAAGTCTATAATACTTGTAGTTTTATTGTCAGAATTACCGAAATCAAGAAAAGTATTTCTTACTGCATCTACTGAAAACGAAGCTGTCTTTTCTTCACGTAGCGGAGAAAGATATAAATAACATCTGCCCTTTTTTGAAGTAGGATAAATCCCTTTTCCTGCCAAATACCCAACTATGGAAACTTGCTTTAATTCTATTATTTGCTCTTTTGAAATCATTTTTTTTATTTTTACTAACTCAAAACTATCATTTCTACTTACTTAGTTACTTAGTTTGATTTAATACATTGATAATCAATTAGTTGTTTCATTTTTCGTACTTACTTACTACTTACTTACTACTTACTTACTCACTTAGTTACTTACTTGGTTTTGTCAAAATTTATCAAAAGTAAGTAACTAAGTAGGTACTAAGTAAGT
>JANPIG010000971.1:0-5466 GCA_031424875.1 Cytophagales bacterium | reverse complement strand
GTAAACGATGTATGAATGTCCCGTTATCCAACCAATATCCGCCGTACAAAAATGGATTTGTTCGGGTTGATATTGGAACACATTGGCGAAGGTGTAAGTGGTATAAACCATGTAGCCGCCGCAGGTATGCACAACGCCCTTAGGCTTGCCCGTTGAGCCAGAAGTATAAAGAATAAAAAGCATATCTTCCGAATCCATTTCTTCGGCTTCACAGTCGGAGGAGACGGTTTTTACTTCATTTTCCCACCATACATCACGCCCTTTAATCATCGAAACTGGCGTGCGGGTACGAGTGGAAACAATCACTTTTTGCACCGATGGGCACTGAATCAAGGCATCATCCACGGTTGATTTCAAGGCAATTTCTTTGTTTCCTCTGAACGAACCATCAGACGTAATGACGATATTACATTGCGCATCGTTGATACGGTCAGCAATGGATTGAGCCGAGAAGCCCCCAAAAACCACCGAGTGAATCGCTCCAATTCTGGCACAAGCCAAGACCGCAATTGCCAACTCTGGAATCATCGGCATATATATACAAATTCTATCACCTTTTTTGGCTCCGTGCTTTTTCAAGACGTTGGCAAATTGACACACTTTTTGATGTAACATCTTGTATGTCAACGTGATAGATTCTTCTTCGGGATCGTTAGATTCCCAAATAATAGCGGCTTGGTCGCCACGAGTTGCGAGGTGACGGTCAAGAGCATTTTCGGTAATATTCATTTTACCACCGACAAACCACTTCGTATTTGCCGTAGCGAAGTCCCATTCTAAGGTTTTTTTCCAAGGTTTACGCCACTGAAAATTCTGAGCCACTTCCGCCCAAAACCCTTCGGGGTCGGTGACTGATTGGTTATATACTTCTTGGTATTGGGCGAAGGAGGATATTTGTGAAATCATTTTTGTTTTTGTTCTGAATATGCTTTTTTATGGTTTGGTTTTGGATTGGGAATTTAAAAGGTTAGGGTTTTGAAATTAAAAAGAATGGATTTGACAAATTATGAATTCTTCACTTTTGCATACTCTCTACGTAAAGTCTCTTTAAACAAATCAAGTTCAAGTCTAAGGCTTTCATTCTCTTGCTTTACTTTAACTAATTCTTCTTTTATTTGACTTTTTTCAGCATCTTCTAAACTTTCACCTCTTATAATAAAATTGAAATCCCAATTTATAAAATTACTTGCAAGCAATCTAATAATACTAAAATTAGGCTCAACTCCTTTATTTCTATAATTGTACATAGACACACTACTCCTATCTATTTTTTCAGACACACGCTGAACGCCACCTTCACTTTGAATACAATCAAATAATCTTTCAATCGAAGGATCAATTTTAAATTCTTTTCTTATTTCTTTCATACTTTTATAATTATTGTTTATAAAAATACGGAATTATTTAATAATATTAATTTTTTTTATAATTGTTGTAAATTAATATGTAGGATTGATACAATTGAGTTTAAATACTTCTGCCCATAAGCTAAAAGATTGCTTCGTGCCTCGCAATAACAACAGGGTGCATAAATCCTCTAAGCATTCCTTAAAAACACATCAAATAACTGCACATTCCTAAAGCCTTTTTTTCGTAAACCTTCATAGAGTGGAATGTCTCTGGTAAGTAATGGCAGGTCTAATTGAATGGATAAGGATACATACGCAACATCCTTTGTATCAATGCCTTCCACTAATTTTATGGCTTTTTGTTTTACCTCATTTTCTATCAAATAAGTAGGCATAAAATGAATATGAGTAAACATATAGTATGAAAAATTCCTAAAATTTTCAGTATCAATTTTAGTTTTATTTTGAATCATTTCTTGATATTTCTCAATTTCAATAAACGCAAAATCGCTACTGAAAAAAGTATATTCTTTCAGCAATGATTTATAAATCGCTTTGCCACTAATCAGCATTGACATCAGCACATTGGCATCCAATATAAAATCCCTCATTGTGCCAAATTTTCAAAATTATGCTTGTAAGAATCCCATGCTAAATGACGTGCTGCTTGCCATTGAGGGTCGTTGGTAAGCGAAATAGTAGAAAGTTCATCGGCGGCTTCTGTGAGTGCTTGTTTCCTTTTGTATTGAAATAACCACTCTTTCACAAGCTTTTCAATTTGCTCAGTACCAATACTTTCAACTAATGAATCTTCGAGTTTTAGCGTTATTTGTGTCATAGTTTTTTTTTACAAATTCGGTTTTCTTAAACAAAGAATGGATTAATGATTTTTAGCTGATTTTCAACTAACAAATTATGTTGCATATCTTCTGAATAAAGTACTGTACAACCAGCCTGTAAAGATGATGCAACTATCAGAGAATCAAATAGTTGAAAATCATATCTGTTAATCAAGAATAATGCCTTTTCTAAGGTTTCTTGACTCATTGGTATTAATTCACATTTACTAAAAAGTCTATTTGCTTTTTCCAGTATCTCAATTTTGGGCAATTTGAGAAGTCTTTTGGTAACATTCAAAAATTCAGAAATTACCTGTGAACTTATGGTTGGTTTATCTACAATCAGGAGTTCGCAAATATTGCGTTTATGCTCATTGTCATCGTCATAAAGGTAAACTAAAATATTAGAGTCCAATGCTATTTTAGTCTTCATAATTGTTTGCTTCGTCTCTGTCAAATTTGAAATCGTTTAAACTAACTCTATTATTTTTGAAAATGTCTTGAATGTCTTTCAAATCATTTTTAACGGATTTCTTAGGCATTTTTTCAATTTCAAACGCAATTACTTCTATTTCTTTACCAATCATTTCATCGGGTAAACGAAGCGTATAGTTATTCTCTGTTGGATAAATTATTACTCTTATCAGTTCCATAATCTTATTTGTTTTTTTCAAAGTTAATTAAAAATTAGTATTAACACATACTATATCTCCGACAGGAACGCCCAGATCAGCCATCGTGCGTTAGCAACTCGCCAGTTGCAAATTACCCTTAATGTTCTGTCAATCATATACTTGCCTATTCGGGAGTTTGAAAACCTTTGCCCATAAACTAACAGATTGCTTCACGATGTTCGCAATGACAAAGTGCATAGTTTTACTCAAAATTCGCCCCCTCACAACCCCCCAATATACCCATCCAAATAATTCCCTCGATTCTGCATCCATGTTTTCAATGAATTAATATCAGTCTTAAAATCCGCTCCGCCACGTTTCCATTTTTGATAATCTCTGTTTCTGGCATCTTCAATAACGAAAGCATAATCATTGATGAATTCCATCAAGTCGTTGAATTTATTTTTCCGAAAATCAGTCCATTTTGCTTTCAGAAGCGTTTTTATTTTTTGGTCTTTCAAAAAAGTAGAGAAAAAATTTTTCCCTACCGATGGTGGAGTCCAAAAGAATGGTCTGTTATATGGTCCAAAATGAGTAAAATTATTGTTGATTCCGTAACCATAAGCCCAATCAAAATCCCAAATCGGTCCCATCTGAAATTTACCCGTTTTGGTTTTGTGCATGAATATACTTTTAGGATGATTTATCTCTTCATTACCCGTTAACATATTGACAATCATATAATTAACAATAGATTCTTCGTCAATATATTCTAAGTAATTGTTATTGGGGAATTTAGCATCTATCACCAATTCCTCTAATTTCCCAAACTGATTTTGAATAGGTTGCAATTCAGATGAATTTACCAAATCTGGGAATTTCACAATCACAGGCAGATTATAAGTCGTAGATTTGAATTGCCACGTTTCATTAAAATACTGATCAAATTCCAGTAATAATCCATCAGCCCCAACATTAACTCTATTCGACTCAACCTCAACCTGTTCCGTAAACATATAACAGCCTAAATATTCGCCATTGAGGGTCAATTCGACAGGAATAATGTTATTGGTAAAAGGAATATTTAGTAAATTTCCCGCCTTCATTGCCACGGCATTCAGTGTGTGCGTACCGTCTAAATAATTGGCTAAAAGTACCCAATCTTTCTCTGCCGACAGTCCAAACAACGAAGCTTTTGTGTCTAATTTTAAGCGATAGGGCTTTTTAAGTAATGTCCAAGTGGTATTTCCTCTTCCTCTAATTTGGGTCGTACCTTTATAATCACTATAAATCTTCTTGCCGTCGATGACAATATTTGCTTTAATGTAAGTCTCTTTTGAGGTTATTCTTTCTCCTCCAATCGTGGTGATATTAATTTGTGGAAAATCATTTTGCCAATTAATGGTAACCGTAAATTGTTTTTTGAAACCCTTTGAAGAGGTCAGTGAATAAACGATACTCTGTTTTAAATCAATCGTATTTTTACCACTTACTTGACTTTTCCCATCAATGTCTATCGCTTGTGCATTGGTCGTAAATGTTGGAATTACGTTTGAAATAAATACACTCAAATTGCCCGTAATAGTATTGGCATTTGTACCAAAAACAACGTCTGCGTATAACTGAGGGTTATTTTTCTTTTCAAGAAGGAAGGAGTTTAGCGCTAATTCTTTATCTTCAAATTCATTAAAAACGACTTCATATTTAATCAAATCTCCCGTTTTTGATTTTAGAATGAATATTGTTCCGTTTAAAATATCCGCTTTCGTAGCGGAATTATCAATCTTTAAATTATTGATATAAACACCTTCGCCCACGAACGTACAAGTAACATAAACTTGCTTCAGTTCAACGCCTTGTGGAATAGTAAAGGTGATTTTATTAGTAGAAATCACTCCGATTAAATCAGCACTCAAAAAAGAATTATTCTTTTGAGCTTCAATTTTTAAGGAAGTAATGGCAGGATTTTCTGCGGGTTCTTCAACACTTCTACAACCTACAAAACCCCAAATAATGAGTAGGAAAATTTGGATAAAATGATACCTATTTTTCTGAAAATGAAGCATTTTTTTTGAGGGTTAAACTTGTTTAAATGTGTAAACGAATTTACCCTTTCAATCTCCATACTCCCCATCCCAAGCATATTTTCCAAAAATTAGCAATCCGCCCGTAATGATGGGCGTGAGAACAAGCATGATAATTATTCCGAAAACCAAGTCCTCTTGTTTGCCCGAAGTAAATTTAGGAATCCCTAAAATGAAAATGCCAAAATACGCAGTGGCAAGTCCCAAAAGCATCCAAACGATGCCTAATGTTTTTTTGATATTATTCATGTTTTATTATTCTTGATTTAGAGATTAGACAACTTTTCAAAAGTTGTCTAATCTTGAAAATATACTAATCTCTAATCCACTAATCCCTATTTCCCTTAACCCCCAAATCCCTAATATAAACCAACCCAATCACAAAACAAACGCCAGCAATAACGATAGGGTAGGTCAGTCCTGCCAAGTAAAAATCTGGATTGTTGGCTTCTTTTGATACGGTTACTAAATACGTGGCAATGGCTGGCATCAATCCTCCAAAAACCCCGTTGCCGATGTGATAAGGCAGAGACATGGAAGTATAGCGAATCTTGACGGGGAACAATTCCACCAAGAAAGC
>JANPIG010000970.1:0-2458 GCA_031424875.1 Cytophagales bacterium | reverse complement strand
TAGCTTTGCAATCACTACTAAAACTGCCAGTGATATTCTATCGCTATCGGCTGTAGGCTTTAAGAGTACCGATGTACCAATCGGTACACAAAGTGTTATAAACGTGACACTTAATGAAGATGTTTCAGACCTTGAAGAAGTCATTGTAACGGGCTATACTTCGGAAAAAAGAAAAGATATTGTCGGTTCTGTTTCCGTAGTCAATACAAAAACGATGACCAATCAAGTTAGCTCGAATTTAAGTTCAATGCTACAAGGACGTGCTGCAGGTATTACAGTAAGTGGAACAGGTGCGCCAGGTGCGGCATCAAAGATTCGTATTAGAGGTTTTACTTCTTTTGGTAATAATGATCCTCTATACGTAATAGATGGAGTACCCACGGACAATGCGAATGCTTTAAATCCACAAGACGTTTCATCGGTACAGGTATTAAAAGACCCTGTTTCTGCCTCAATTTATGGGTCAAGAGCAGCCAATGGCGTAATCGTAGTTACTACCAAGCAAGGAGGCTCTAAGTTTGAAATTAACTATGATGGCTATTATGGTGTTTCAAATATTCCAGAGAGTTCATTACCTAAAATGCTTGATACGAGAGGCTATGCTGAGTATCTATGGAGATCTTATGCAGGTGCAGGAATTGCTCCTAACAGCGCTATTTTTGGCAAAGGAGCCACACCTGTTATTCCAACGTATTTAGAGTCTGGCGTAGGTGGGGTTTCAACGATTGATCCTACAAGATACAGAGTGTTCGAAAACTTAAATCCTGATAGCTACGGTCCAAAGCAATTTTATAACACCAGTGTGGGTACCAATTGGCACAAAGCAGCAATTCAAGCAGCTCCTGTAACGTCTCATCAAATTTCAGCTACTGGTGGTTCAGAAAAAGGTAGCTATGCTTTAGGATTAAACTATTTTGGCTCGCAAGGATCGTATATCAATACTAATCTTGATAGATATACCTTAAGAGCTAATACAAGTTTTAAACCCATAAAAAATTTGAAAGTTGGACAAAACCTTCAACTAACCTACACAAACCAAAAAGGCTCTAATGGCAATCCATTTGACTTAGGCGGAGGATTGGACTTTTCAGGAGAGGGTAGCCCATGGGCTCAAGCATATCGTATGGTTCCTTACTTGCCAGTGTATGATATTAATGGTGGATTTGCAGGAAATGGTGTTGGTGAGTCTGGAAATGGTACAAATCCAGTAGCTAATGCCATCAGAGGAAAAGATAATGGATATGAAGGTTTTCAGATTTTTGGAAATGTATATGCACAAGTAAGCTTCTTGAAAGATTTTACGCTGTCTTCTTCTTTTGGTGTTGACCAACGTATTGGCAATGGGCAATCTTTTACCTATATCAGTTATGAAAGAGCAGAAAATCAGAAAAACAACTCGTATGGAGAGTATTATTTCAGAGGAGGCTCTTGGACTTGGACAAATAGTCTTCAATTCAACAAGAAATTTAGTGATAAACACGATGTTCAAGTTTTTGGAGCAGTAGAATCAATTTTTGAACAATTCCGTTCAATCTCAGGTTCGAGAAATGATTATGATTTTAGTGACCCTGATTTTCGTTCATTGAATACAGGAAAAAATCTTCCTCAAAATAATGGTTCGGCAGGAACGCCAAGAAAATTATATTCTCTTTTTGGAAAAGCAGTCTATACTTTTGATGATAAGTATTCAATCAGCGCAACCGTTAGAAGAGATGCTTCATCAGTATTTGGACCCGAAAATAGATCTGCTATTTTCCCTGCATTCGGTGTAAAATGGCGTATCTCAGAAGAAGCATTTATGAAAGAATTACCAGTATTTTCTAACTTGGCTTTCAGAGCTGGTTGGGGACAAATGGGAAGTCAAAAAAATGTGGGAACGACTAACTCATTCTCTTTCTTCGGAGCAGGCATTGGAAGTACAGGCTATGATATAACAGGAGGAAATGGAGGCGTTGATATTGGCTACCGTCCAAGTTTTGTTGGAAATACAGCCACCAAATGGGAAACTGCTACCATGACAAACATCGGTTTAGATGGTAGTTTGTTGAATGGTAAAGTTGATTTTTCTTTAGAATATTTCAATAACAATACCTCTGATTTATTAGTAGGTAGATTCAGAAATGGATTAGAACCAAACGTTGGGCAGCCACAAGTAAACGTTGGAACTATGGTAAATAGGGGCTTTGATGGGTCTATCTCAACTAAAGGAAAAGTATCAGGTGTAGAATATGATTTAGGTCTGACATATACTTCATACACCAACGAAGCAACAAAAATTGATGCAGAAGGTACTTCATTTATTTTATTTGGAGCAGGACGTTTAGGAAATGTTCAGAGAATTGAAGCGGGTCGTCCTCTTTCTTCTTTCTGGGGATATGTCAACGAAGGCGTTTTCCAAACACAAGAAGAAGTTAATGCATGGCCAGCAATGCCATATAAAAGAGTAGGTTCTTGGAAA
>JANPIG010000969.1:0-1708 GCA_031424875.1 Cytophagales bacterium | reverse complement strand
TATTATTTCACAAACCTAAGACGTATTTTTTTGCTCAAAATTTACCTACAGTTATTGGTAAAAATATTGAGATTTTAGGCTACTTAGTAACGTTGAAACCTACTCGAACCAAAAAGGGCGACCGAATGGCATTTGGCTATTTTACGGATGAATTCGGAGAATTTTTTGATACGGTTCATTTTCCAAACACTTATCAGTTACATCCTTTTAAGGGTTGGGGAATTTATCATATTAAAGGGAAAATTACGGAAGAATTTGGGCATTGTGCCGTGCAGGTGTATTGGATGGAGAAGTTGCCTTTTATGAGCGACCCGAGAATGGGTTAAGGATTTTTAAAACAAGGTCAATTGAACCGAGGACAATTCTGGGTAATGAACAGGTGCTGTAATGGAAGGAATATTACGATTGCTTTTAGGATTGTTGGCTAATTTTGAGACGGTTCTTGACTGCATATCTGTTTCATCATAAGGTTCGAAAAGATTTAACATTTCAGCTTTTGCGGTATTGGAATTGAGCCATTTTTCTTCATCTTCTTTTTTGAGAATTAAGGGCATTCTTTTCTTTACATTATGGATTTTTTCCATCATCGGATTAGCAGGCGTAGTCAGAATGCTAAAAGTGTTCCGCCAACGTTGATGCTTCAAGTCTTTCCAAATTTCAAAAATACAAGCCAAAGAAAATATTTCTTGGGATTTAAGATTGATAAAATGGGGATATTTTTCATGATTCAAATCCTGCGATTCAAAAAAACCATTGACAGGCAATAAACATCTCTGCTTGATAATACTATGCTTAAAAGATGGCTTTTCAAATACAGTTTCACTTCGTGCATTTAAAGTATTTACTCGAATAGTTGAAGCAGCCTGTTCATCTTGGATCCAGCTGGGAATCAATCCCCACTCGTATAAAAAAATTCCATCAGATTTAACAATTGGTAATAACGGAAAATCGAATCCTGAAACGATATGATAAGTTGAAAAATCTGAAAGGGTGGAATTAGGTTCAAAATTATCGGGCAATACATTGGCGTATCGTTCCGCTAATTTCTTGGCTTTTGCTTCCATGTATTGAATATTGTAACACATCCTCGTTTTTAAATATTTGTTTGAGATAAAAATACGACATTTTTTCAAGAAAGTAATCGTAGAATATCATGAAAATATCCGTAAAAAAAGTTGCCCAGACGGAAACCATCTGGGCAAGCTAAATTAATAGTTCTACACCTATTGTCTTTATAATCAGCGAATTAGCATTTTAAATCACGCATAATTCGTCGTTGTACCATTTCTCTCCGCAAAGCTCTGCCACTGCTTCACGCTGCAATTTAATGTTTTTTTCAATGTCTTCGGCAGAAATTAATACTGGGCTTTTTTCGATGGTTTTCAAATAGAGTTCACCATCCATCACGATTACATTTTTCATCTCAATTGTCGTTGAATTGACACTTTCAACCTCATAAAAATACACTATAAACACTTAATAAACAAGCAATTATTGAAATATTATCGTTTCATAATATTAGGTTTTGCCAACTTCGGAATCTTTCTTTCAGATTTAATTTTTGGCGTACTTTTTAAGATTTTTGGTTTGCCTTTTTGATGAATGGCAACCTTATTTTCTTGGGTTAATTTAGTCTCATTCCCTTTTTTTGCTTCAATAATTTCTCTGTGTTCAGACCTAATTGATTCGGTTTTTGCGAGCAATGGCA
>JANPIG010000968.1:0-5691 GCA_031424875.1 Cytophagales bacterium | reverse complement strand
ATTTTATCAGCATATTGCCCTTCTTTCACTAATTGATGCCCTTTATGAAAAGACTGAATCAGAGCATATTGTTCAAAATCAGCCAAGCATTCTTCCGAGAGTGGAGCAAAATTTTGGGTGATTATTTGGAGGGCGTTTTTTAGCATGGGCAAAAAAAGATTGATAAAGTTAATGAATACAACTGATTAACTTTATCAATCTATTATTTTTTCAATATTTTATCCCACTGAATCCATCTCAAAAGGCAACACCTTTATCCGCTTCCCCGTCAATCTAAAAATGGCATTGGTCAAAGCGGGGGCAATGGGTGGCAATCCTGCTTCGCCCATACCGCCTGGATTTTCCAAACTTTCCATTACGTGTACTTCAATCGGGAAACTCGCTTCTGACATTCTCAGCATTTGGTAATCATGAAAATTATTCTGTTGCACTTTTCCATCGGCAAAGGTAATGCCGTTTTTGGTAGCCGTCGAAATACCCATAATCACGTTTCCCTGCGTTTGGGCCTTCACATTATCAGGATTTATCGTCAGTCCACAGTCCACTACCGACACAACTCTATCAATTTTTACACCCTTCCCACGCTTAGAAACCGTTACGGCATGGGCAATATACGTTCCATAAATCTGCACAGCAGCAATACCAATTGATTGTCCAGCTTTCACATTTTTATAGTCCGTTTTTATCGCTAATTCCTGCAAAACTTTCAACATCCGTGAATCCTTTTCTAACATTTTTACCCTAAATTCCATCGGATCTGCTCCTGCCATTGCCGCCATTTCGTCTATAAAACTCTCTTGCGGAAATACGTTATGACACGCATACGGAGCCCTCCACCAGTGAATTGGCACTGAACCTTCCGCCAAATTATAGGAATTTCTACGGTTCGGGATTTTATAAGGACTTGCCTTATCACTCACCGACTCAATGGCAATAAAATCGGGAGTTTTTGTGAAATCCATCTTAGCCGCTTGGCGTAAAATAGCATCGCCTACTTGCTTATGATTCAGTCCCGAAAGCGTATTATTTTCATCCAAACTTCCCTGCATCACGCTCAACATGGCTGGACGAAAAGGTCCTTGTTTGATGTCGTCTTCACGAGTCCAAATCAACTTGACAGGTTGGGTCAATTGCTTGGCGATATGGACGGCTTCCATGACAAAATCAATGTTAGATTTTCGTCCAAAAGCCCCTCCCAAGAACATAGCGTTCACTTTTACATTTTCAGGCTTAAATTTAAAATATTCCGAAACCTGTTTTATCACCCCGTCTGGCGACTGAACAGGTGCCCAAATTTCCACTTTTTCGCCCTGTACCCATACGGTAGCATTCACGGGTTCAATCGGCGAATGTGCCATGTGTGGCGTTTCATAAACGGACTCAGTTTTCTTAGTTGCTTCTGAATACGTTTTGGCAAAATCTCCTGTGGTTTGGTCTTTATAAATTAAGCCGTCTTGTTTGCCCAATTCACGGAGTTTTTCAAAGTATTTTTCCGTAGAAAATTTCTCAACGCCTTCTTCGTTCCAGTTGACAATTAAGGCTTTACGTCCTTTCAGAGCCGCCCAATAATTATCCGCCACCACCGCCACTGCTTCTGACGTAGAATGTGCCAATTTGCGTTCGGTTTTCAAAACATACTTTACGCCCTTCACTTTCATAGCTTCTGCACCATTGAAACTCCCTACTTTTCCATAAATGGCAGGAGGCATTTCTATCGTAGCGTATAGCATATTGGGCAAAGTGGCATCAATCCCAAAAACTGCCTTTCCGTGGGTTTTAGAAGGAATTTCTGGACGGGGCAATGATTTTCCCAACAACTTAAAATCCTTGGGGTCTTTCAGTTTTGGGTTTTTAGGCACTTCCAATTTTGAAGCCTCTCCAATCAGTTCTGCATAAGAAAAAGACTTGTTTGTAGGCTTATGATAAACCTTCGCTTCTTTGGCAAAGCACTCATCCACAGGCATTTGCCATTTATTACTTGCCGCTTTAATGAGCATTTCCTTAGCCGCAGCTCCTGCCTGACGCATAGGTTTCCACCGAGAACGGATAGAGTTTGACCCGCCAATTCCTTGACTACCAAACTTAGCCGTTCCGTCCGTCATACGGATTTCGATTTGTTCCATCGAAACCTCCAATTCCTCCGCCAAAAGCATCGGCAAAGCCTGCCAAGTTCCCTGACCAACATCGGGTTTGGCATTATACAAAATAATTTTCCCTAAATCATCAATCACTACGTAGGGACTCAGTTCAAGTCCGAGGGCGGCATTGGAAATATTCGATAGTTTACGAATTTCACTTTTCGTACCTCCCCAAGAAGGCAATGAAAAACCGATTGCCAATAATGAACTGGCTTTAATGAATTCTCTACGTGAGTTGTTGGTTTTCATGGGATTATTATTTTTAGTCATATCAATACAAAGATTTATAACTGTTATTCTTAATTTCCTCCTGCACAAAGTCATTGAATTTCTCCAAAGCATCAAAATGTTGGAAAACTTTCAAGAGCGTATCAATGGTAATATTCTTCCCAGCTTCTAAATTCTGAATCGTGATTCTTGACATATTCAGTAATTCAGCCAATTGGTCTTGTGATAGGTTTTGTTTTTTCCTCATCATCTTCACCCACTTGCCGAGGTCGGTTTTTACGTCTTTTATTTTTAGCGTTTCAAAAAGCATGATTTTGTCTATTATATTATGCAAATATATTGAAAATAGCAATAAATGCAAATTATAATATGCAAAATATTGTTTATTTTACTCCAAAATGTGGATTAAAAATAATTCCAAATAAATTCCCCCATGGGTCTTTTACCATTGCTACTTGTATGCCTCCGCCCACATCCGTAGGTTTTTCGTGTTCGGTTGCACCCATTGAGATTAATTTTGTAAAAGTTGCCTTAACATCCTCAACACCCCAATAGGTATTTACGCCTTCTGATTTGGTTTTCACAGCTCCTTCTTCGGGTTGTATGCCTAATTCAAAACCACCTACATTGAATCCTATGTAGAAAGGCTCATCAAAATAAGGAGGAAAACCAAGTAATTCAGCATACCATTCTTTTGCTTTCTGAATATCAGAAACTCGATAAATTGTTGTTCTTAGACCAAGTAAAGCCATTTTGAGAGAGGTTTTATTTTCACTCAAATATACGATTTTTCCATTGTTAAACTTCTTCAAAACTAAATCCAAATTGTGGTTACGAGTTTTTTTTCGTAAAATTGTTCCTACTAAAAAATGATAGGTTGGGATGACGATTGAAAGATTTGCATTAAATCGAACATCGAAAATCGAAAATCGAAAATCGAATTATGACTTCACGAGAAAAAATACAATTAGTTTTTGATGAAATGGGTAAAGTGGTGGTTGGTCATGAAAAACTGACTAATCGCTTATTGATTGGACTTTTTACGGGCGGACACGTACTACTTGAAGGCGTTCCAGGGCTAGCTAAAACTTTGGCAATCAATACGTTATCTAAAATACTTGACCTCCAATTTCACCGTATTCAATTCACCCCTGATTTACTGCCTGCCGACTTGATTGGTACCATGATTTACAGTAGAAAAGCGGATGATTTTGAGGTGAAAAAAGGGCCCATCTTCGCTAATATTATTCTTGCCGATGAAATCAACAGGGCCCCTGCCAAAGTGCAATCTGCCCTCTTGGAAGCCATGCAGGAAAAGCAAGTAACCATTGGTGATGAAACCTATCCACTTGATAAACCTTTCTTGGTTTTGGCAACGCAAAATCCTGTGGAACAAGAAGGTACGTTTCCGCTGCCCGAAGCTCAAGTGGACAGATTTATGCTAAAAGTATTTGTGGATTACCTCAATAAAGACCAAGAGTTGGAGGTGATGCGGAAGATGTCAAACATGGAATTTAGTTATCAACCAAAACCCATTTTGGGCAAAGAAGATATTTTCAAAATTAGGAAGGAAATCAATAATATTACCATTTCTGAAACCTTAGAGAAATATATTATCGAATTGGTTTTTGCCACTCGCAAACCCGCCGATTATGGCTTACGTGAAGAGGCAAGATACATTCAATTTGGTGCATCGCCCAGAGCCAGTATCAACATCAACCTAGCCTCAAAAGTGCTTGCCTACCTTGATGGAAGGGATTATGTTTTGCCAGAAGACATTAAAGAAATTGCCCCAGATGTGCTAAACCACAGAATTATGCTCAATTACGAAGCTGAGGCAGATGGAATCACCACAATTCAAGTAATTGATACGATTTTGAGGCGGGTGGCTATTGGTAGATAATTATTGGTGATTGATTTAGTTGTGATTGAGTGAGTTATCGTCGAAAAAAAATCACAACTCACAACTCACTCAATCATAACTAATCACTCAATCGCATTCTAAAAAGCCATCATTTTCACCGCTGTTATGGCTGCTTCGTCGCCTTTATTGCCATGAATTCCTCCTGCACGGTCGATTGCTTGTTGTTCGGTGTTAGGAGTCAATACCCCGAAAATCACAGGTTTGTCGTACTTCAAACTTACGGCAGTCAGTCCCTGTGCTACTGAATTATTGATGTAATCATTATGTTTCGTTTCACCTTGAATCACGCAACCAATACATATAACAGCATCAATATCAGCCTTCTGAGCCATCTTTTGAGCCGCAAAAGTTAGTTCATAACTGCCTGGAACGTTTCTCCGAACAATATTTTCTTCCAAAACACCATAAGCCAAAAGCGTTTTGATTGCTCCTTGGGCAAGTGCCTCTGTAATATGTTCGTTCCACTCGGCAACCACTACCGCAAAACGATTTTTGCTGACATCAGGAAGATTGTCAGTTGAGAATATACTTAAATTTTTGTGTAATGAAGACATGATTTAATTAATAGATAACAGTGAATAATTAATAGTTAAAAAAGGAAAAAGGAACAGAAGCATCGTCCTATTCCTTTTCAAACTGAATTCTTATATAAAAGCTAAATAGCTAAAAATCAACTATTAACTATTCATTTTTAATTATTAATCACTCTGCTCCTTCCAACATTGCTTTGTATTTCTTAGCATTTTGTGCTTCTTGGGTATCAGCGTATTTCTCTACGACTTCTGTATAAACTGCCAAAGCCTCTTTCGGCTCTTTATTCGCTTCATAAGCTGCTGCCAATTTCATCATATATGAGGGCGTAAAATACTTATTTGCCTTATAATCAACCGCTTTCTTATAATAATCAATCGCATCTGAATAAACTTTCTTTTCAGAATAAGCATCACCAATAAGTGAATACGCACGTGCCTGAACCAATAAATCTGAACTACTAAACGCTTTCAAATGCTCGATGGCAGTATCAAATTTACCTTCTTTTAAACTGGCAGTCCCCGCTATAAAATGAGCTAAATTCCCTGCATTACCTCCAAATTCATCCGCAACTTTGGCGGCTTCTTTGGCAGCTACTTTATTAGAATCAGCTTCAAATTTATACATGGTGCTGAATAACTTGGCTTGTCCATCTTCATCCTGCGATGCCGTGTAGGCCTTATAGCCAAAATATCCTAATACGCCAACTAATAAAGCCCCTATTACGCCAAAAATCACATTTCTGTTTTTTTCAACTACGGTCTGGACTTTACCAATTTCATGTTGTAAGCCTTCTGGGGATTCCAAAAATTCAAGCGATGTTTTGTCTTCTACTTTCTTTGCCATTGTTGTTTTATTGTTATTCAGTGG
>JANPIG010000967.1:0-4041 GCA_031424875.1 Cytophagales bacterium | reverse complement strand
CAAAAATGCGTTTAGACAATACTGGAACCTCTTTTACAGGTTTTGACCCCGCTACTTCTAAATATCATCTTGATAAACTGTTACTTAATGGTGGTACTCTAAATTTGCGTTTGTATAAATCTCTACCCACAAAATCTGATTCCATCCCAAGTACTTCTGATTCTCTTGATTTAGCCTTCAATGAACTGGATGTTAAAAACGTTAATTGGAAAATTCTTGAAGAAGAATCAGGTATGTTGAATACCGTAAAATTAGGAAAGCTCAATGCAAAAGGCGACAAACTATATTTGACGGGTGAAAAAGTGCATTTAAAATCCGTTAATTTATTTAATACAACTGCTTCGGTAGTTTATGGAAAAAAGCAAATTGTCCCCATAAAAGAGAAGGCAGAGATAGTGGATACGCAACCCAGCAATTGGCAAGTATTGGTGGATAAAGTTATATTTGAAGGAAATAATATTCAATATCGAGATGTTACTAAACCTATCCAGAAAAGAGGTATTGATTATAATAATTTAAAAATCAGCAGTTTACGATTAAATTCTGAAAGGTTTTTCTATTCAAATGATAAAATCTCAGGCTGGATCTATAGTGCTGCTTTTAAGGAACAATCAGGTTTTCAATTGCAAAGTCTTCAAACGGATTTTGCCTACACCAATCGGCAGACTTTTTTGAGAAAGTTCTTATTAAAAACACCTCAGTCAATTCTTCGTGACGAATTAATTATGAATTATGCTTCTTTTGACGAATTGAGTAACAATATTGGCAAAGTAAGATTAAGTACTCGTCTGAAAAATAGTCAGTTGTCTTTTAAAGACATTTTGTTATTAGCTCCTGATTTGGCAAATACTCCCCCTTTTAAAGGCAATGAAAAAGAAATCTTAAAATTTAATGGGAATGCTTCGGGGACGGTCAATAATTTGAAAATCGGACAGTTTTCCATGAGTGGTTTTGACCAAGCAAATTTTAAGGCACAAGGCCTAATCACGGGTCTTCCCGATGTCAATAAAATGGCTCTTAATCTGAATGTTTCGGCACTTTCAATTACTAAAAAAGATATACTAAAGATTGCTCCCAAAGGTTCAATTCCCGACAATATTGAACTACCAAACAAGGTATCAATTATTGGAAAAATAGCAGGAAAATTGAATAATTTAGTGCTGAACAGTACATTAAAATCTGATTTGGGAAATGCTTCGTTTAAAGGCAAATTAATCAATATTGCTGCTAATAAAAATCAGCAATATGATGGTTTTATCACGTTTAATAACTTTGAAATGGGCAAGTTTTTAAAACAAACTGACCAAGTTGGCAAAATCACCCTCTCTGCTAATATCAAAGGAATTGGCTTTGACCCAAAAACGGTGAGAGCTACTGTGGATGGAACAGTTCAACAAGCAGAATTGAAGGGGTATAATTATAAAAATGTGGTGCTAAAAGGTAATATTGCCAATCAAATTGCTCAATTAAAGGGCAACATTCAAGATCCCAATATTACCCTTGATATTGATACAAAGGTTGATATTTCAAAAGAATTTCCAAGCATTCAAGGTAAAGTAAAGATTGGACAATTGAATCTAAAACCATTGGGGTTATATGCCGATAATATTGGCATTAGAGGAGATATTGATGTTGATATGCAAGATTCCAATCCTGATAATCCGAGTGGTAAAATTACCATTAATCAAGGAACATTAATCCAAGATGGCAAGCCGACAAGAATAGAAAATACTATCTTAATTGCCACTAATAGTCCTGAGGGCAAGAAAATTTCAATTGATGCTCCATTTTTAAAGGGCAATATCAATGGAAATTTCAACTACCTGCAACTATCGGATATTTTCATTACAACCATAAATCGTTATTTCGTATTACCCGATATTGCTTACAAACCTGTTACGCAACCTTTTAATTTTCTGATGGATTTCAAGTTTGTAAAGCATCCATTATTACAGGCTTTTGCGCCCGGTTTGACACGATTAGACACTGCCAGATTTACCGCAAATTTGAACAGTCAAGCCGATACCATTTTTCGGGCCAGTTTAAATTTACCTTTTGTAGAATATGACACTATTCAAATCGTAAGAAGTACGCTCTCAATGGTTGGAAATGCTACAACTTTGACTTATAAAGGAGGACTTGATGGCGTTATTTTGACAAGTTTTAGAGTTAGGAAAACCAGTCTTATAGGAGATGTTCAGAATAATATTGCTTCATTTAGTACTACCTTTAAAGATTCCATCAACAAGGACCGACATGCTGTTGCAGGTTTCTTACAAAATGTTGAAAATCAGTATCGTATCAGATTTAGACGGGGAGGATTATTACTAAATTATGCTCCATGGCAAGTAGATTCTACGGGGTATATTCAGTATGGTAAAGAGGGATTATTGATTAATAGATTTAATATTGAAAGAGGCGAACAACGGCTTGCTGTCAACAGTACAACCGCCACACCAAATGGCCCCATTAGTATAGTTACAGACAGCTTGAATATCGAAAATTTTGTTACCCTGTTTGGCACAGATTCTACGCTGGCAGGAGGTAAAATTGATGGAAAAATATTACTGAGCAATTATATGACATCGCCTTCATTTACGGGGGATATGGCCGTGAAAAGATTCCGTTTTCAAAGGACTGATATTGGCGACTTGAACGTAAATGTTTTTAACCAAAATGCTAATACAATTACTACGAAAGTTACTTTACTAAACCAGTATAATGATATGTTATTGACAGGGAATTATTACTTAAAAGCTAAAAATTCTCTTGATTTTAAACTCAATATTAAGAAACTTAGTGCGCAAACCGTTCAAGCTTTTAGTTTTGGAGAGTTGCGGAGGGCAACGGGAAATCTGAACGGAGAGGCTACTATAAAGGGTTCTACTGAAAGTCCACAGTTAGTAGGAAATCTTAATTTTGATAAAGTAGCTTTTAATATTTCGCAATTGGGAGGTAGATATTTGATTGACGGGCAAAAGTTAATTTTTGACGGGCAGACAATAAGATTAAATCAGTTTACGGTAAGCGATACTTTGAATCAGCCATTGAGAGTGAATGGTACAGTTGTTTTAAACAAAATCCCTGAAGTAAGGTATGATTTAACCTTGAAAGCTAACAACTTTTTGGTCATTAATTCTACCCGAAAAGACAATGATTTTTTCTATGGAAAAGGAATTGCTGATGTAGATTTGACCATGCAAGGCATCTCATCAAAGGCAAAAATTGATGGTGATATTAAGGTACGTGAGAATAGTAATATTTCAGTAATTGTCCCTAATAGCGCTACACAAGCATCTGAAACAGAGGGAATTGTCGTTTTTGTTAATAATAAAACCCCAGAGGGCGAAGTGCCAAAAGTGGATAGTTCGCAGGTAATAAATTTGGCAAATGACTTTGTATCAGAAATTTCTTTAAATGTTGAGGCAGATGATAAATCGCAGTTTACCATTGTGGTAGATGAAATCAACGGAGACAATTTGGTGGTGAAAGGAAACGCTCGTTTGAATGCGGGTGTAAACGCCGCAGGACAGCCCTATATTTTGGGTTCTTATGACCTAACCGAAGGTAGCTACGGAATCACTTTTGAAGTTTTGAAAAGACAATTTACTATACAAAAAGGCAGTACTTTAGTCTGGACAGGCGACCCAACCAATGCGGAGGTAAATATCACAGCGGTTTACAGTACCACTACCGCCCCACTCGAATTGATGCAAAATGAGGTTACAGATAATAGAGATTTGTATCGTCAGAAGATGAATTTTGAGGTTTTATTGACCATGGCAGGCAAACTTTCAAAACCAGATGTTTCTTTTAAAATACAAGCTCAAGATAAAGAAAAGCAAGGAATTTTATCAAATGAAGTCTTTACAGCAGTTGATACTAAACTAAAAAACTTGGATGTAAACGAAGTTAATAAACAGGTTTTTGCCCTTTTGATTTTAAACAGATTTTTTGCTCAAAATTCAGCTGATTTCTTTTCAAGTAGTAGTGGAGGAACAAATGCAGAGGCTTTTGCACGGCAAAGTGTAAGTAAAATCT
>JANPIG010000966.1:0-1914 GCA_031424875.1 Cytophagales bacterium | reverse complement strand
GGCGTACCCAACAAAGCAACTGCCAATCTAAAAAACACTATCAATGGCATAGTAGAACGCCAATTTGAGACACTCGAAACCGACTTGGAACAGTTGGACGGTCGGGATAAAATTAACTTCGTGTTGAAGCTAATTGAGTACGTTCTACCGAAGCAAAGAGAAAGTAAAATAGATTTTAATTCTTTGAGTGATGAAGAAATTGATTCTTTGATAGAACGCCTTAAAACCCCAGAATAACATGACCAGAAAAGAAAAAGTAGAAGCGTTAAAGCAGGTTTTCCAAACGGGGAACAAGACCCTCCTCGATGGAGTGAATAGTATGGTAATTCATTCTGTTATCGTTGAGCGTGACGGTTGGTATCAGATTGTAGAGATTAAACCAACCTTTGAAGTTCCAGATCACGAATTGACTTTAAAGGAGTTTGAAGAATGGAAGGGGTGTCTTCCATTGTTCCCAGACATTAACCGTAATATTGAAAAATGAATAATAAAAGAAAATTACTCGACTTAGCTTTTAATTGCAATGACAAAAAGGCTATCCAAGAATTAACCCTTGATTCTGGTAAAATCATAAGCGAAAGGTTAAATAATCTATCGCCCTCTGAATACGAAATTGCAATCAGTAAACTCACAGGCACAGAGTTAAATGATTGTCTTGATTATCTATGTAAAGTAACAGGAAGGGTACGTATTGACTACTCAACTTTTACGAATGAACAGTTAGAAGCACGATTATTTGAACTTGAAAATAAACTAATTGACCATGAAAAGCGATAGAAAAAGCAAATTAGAAATTCTGAATCGAGCCTTTAATAATCGGGATTTGTCAGGATTGGGAGACACAATTAAAGGAATTAGTGGTCAGCTCATTATTTACAATGAAGGTGAAAAACGCCACGAGTATAATCATTTGGGATTTATTTGTAGTGTACGGGGATGGACGGATAAAGAAGTTGAATCTTTGATAGTTGAGCTTAACGAAAAATACGATTGGCTTTTTATAATTAGATAATCAAAAACATGGACAGAAAAAGCAAATTAGCCTTGTTGAATCGAGCGTTCAATGATGGCGATATTTCGGGCGTTGCGGATGCAACCAAAGGACATGGAATGGTATTGTATCTTAGAAACGATGAAGGGTTAAAGCGTATTGAGGTTGCCATACTTGGAAACTGCCAAACCTTATGGAACTACCGAAATGATGAAGCCGAAACGGTGAGGCTTCAACTTCTAAAAAAAAATAATTTTGTTATCGTAGTGGGATTTGATAATTAACAAAAGAACATGAATAACCGAAAGAGTAAATTAGAATTTCTTGATAGGGCTTTTAATCAAAGGGACTTGACGGGCTTAGAATCGTTAAATTTAGGTAGTACCCTATTTCTAAACATTGTAAAAGACGAAGGCGAAAAACGTACTGCCATTGATGGAGATAACTTGACCGTTTACAATTATTCATTTGATGAAATTGAAACATTGAGGGCAAAGCTATTGCAGAAATATAATATCGTTTGGAACGAACAAAAAACATATTTTCAACATGAACAATAGAGAATCTAAAATCAAATTATTAGATAGCATATTTAACCAATCCAATAGAGACAGCCTAAAATCATTGAGCCGTCCAATTTATCCGAGGGTATTAATCTTTGAGCCACAGGGCGGAGGATTGGTATTTAGTGGAAGGTTAAACCCAACACTCCCAGCACGGTATCGAGATAAAGTATTGAATGATAACGAGGTTAATACTTTGCTTTCCAAAAATGGAAGCCTTACCGTGTTCTTTTTACCAGACAACGGACGGGATTAAATAGTACCATGAATTAATTTACATTTTAAACAAAAAGAAATAATGACTAAAAATCCATTAGATTCAATACAAAGCCGTTTACAGTCTATTGAAGACTGTTTAAG
>JANPIG010000965.1:0-2676 GCA_031424875.1 Cytophagales bacterium | reverse complement strand
TACCTGAGCATTAGGCAATTCACAGGCTAAGGAAATGGCAATGCAACCCGTACCAGTGCCCATGTCTAATATGGAAGGCTCTGCTTGGCAAATGCCATTTTTTATCAATAATTGTTCACTGTCGGATTGATTACTGTTTACTGATAGCTGATAACTGTTAATTGTTAACTCAACTAACTCCTCAGTTTCAGGTCTTGGGATTAAAGTATTAGGGGTAACTTTAAATTTCCTGCCATAAAATTCTGTTTCTCCGATGATGTATTGAACTGGCTCTAGTGTTTCAATTCTATGAATAATGCTTTGAAAATCAAATGTGTGGGTAATATTTTTATCTAAAAAAACATCAGTTTTTGAAATATTTAAGTAATGATTAAGCAATAAATAGATTATACTTTTTGCTTCGTTTTCTTCGTAAACTGGCGTAATTTCGGAAACTAATTGATTGAAAAGTATTTTTGAAGAGTTCATATTTTAAATTAAAAAACAAAGTTACTTCATAAAATTTAAAGCAACCAAATGCCCACCTCACAAGCAGAGCCTTTTCCGCTCAAAACTCTTAACTCACAATTATTTATGCAACGTGCCTTGCAACTCGCTCGTTTGGGGGCAGGTACGGTTTCGCCTAACCCGATGGTTGGTTGTGTAATTGTGCATAATGGGAAAATTATTGGCGAAGGATGGCATCAAAAATATGGAGAAGCTCATGCAGAAGTAAATGCCGTGAATTCAGTTTTAGATAAGTCAATTATTTCAGAATCAGATGTTTATGTTACGCTTGAGCCTTGTTCACACTTCGGAAAAACACCGCCTTGTGCTGATTTATTGATAAAACACCAAGTCAAGAAAGTATATATTTGCAACCACGATCCCAATCCATTAGTGGGAGGAAAGGGTATTGAAAAACTTCGCCAAGCAGGTATTGAAGTGGAAACTGGTTTATTAAAAAATGAAGGAAGAGAATTAAATAAAAGGTTCTTTACTTTTATCGAAAAAAAACGACCCTACATTATTCTAAAATGGGCAGAGTCTGCAGATGGATTTATCGCCCAACCCAATTATGAGCCTGTCCAAATTTCTAACCTTTTATCAAGGAGATTTGTGCATAAAATGCGTTCAGAAGAAGATTCTATTTTGGTTGGGACAAATACGGCTCGTTATGATAATCCACAACTTGATACTCGTTTCTGGACTGGGAAAAATGCAATTCGAGTAGTGATTGATAAAAAACTTTCTTTACCTCAAACGCTTCATTTATTCGATAACGCACAACCTACTATTTGCTTTAATTATGAAATTGATAGGCAAATAGGAGAGAATATCTATATTAAAATTCCCCAAAATATTTCCGTAGAAAAATTTATCATTCAAGAGTTATATCAACGAAAAGTACAATCTATAGTTATAGAAGGAGGAACATTTTTACTGGAAAGTTTTATTAATTTAGGACTATATGACGAAGCCGTTATCCTAAAAACCAAAAAAAAAATTGGTGATGGAATAACGGCCCCTAAGTTTGATAAAAAAACTATTTTAATAAAACATTTAGCAGATAATGAAATTCATTTTCATTACAAAACGTGCTTCATATAAGTATCTAAGTCCTTATCCCCACGTCCAGACAGGTTAATTACAACCGTTTCATCTATACCAGCATTTAGGTATTTCAAAACTGCCAAAGCATGGGCAGATTCGAGAGCAGGAATTATACCTTCCAACTTTGAAAGTTCTAAGGCTGATTCTAAAGATTCTTCGTCAGTAATGGCAAAAAACTCTGCTCGTTTTGTCTCCCATAAGTTGGCGTGCATGGGTCCAATACCTGGATAATCTAATCCTGCCGAAATTGAATGCGGTTCAACTACCTGACCATCAGGCGTTTGCATTAACAAGCTTTTACTTCCATGCAATACGCCCATCTTTCCTAAAAAGGTTGTGGCTGCTGATAAACCCGTATTTATGCCGTGTCCGCCTGCTTCAGCGGCTATTAAACGAGTGTCTAAATCATCCAAAAAATGATAAAAAGCACCTGCTGCATTTGAACCTCCACCCACACAAGCTATCACATAATCAGGCGTTTCTTTACCCGTTTTTTCTAATAATTGCCATTTTATTTCTTCCGAAATAACCGACTGAAACCTGGCAACCATATCAGGGTAGGGATGCGGACCCACCACAGACCCGATGATATAATGCGTATCAACAGGATTATTTATCCAGTGCCGCATGGCTTCGTTAGTAGCATCTTTCAAGGTTTTTGAGCCACTTATCGCAGGACGAACTTCTGCCCCCAACATTTTCATACGAGCTACATTGGGTGCTTGTCTGGCAATGTCGATTTCACCCATATACACAATACATTCCAGACCCATCAAGGCACAAACTGTTGCCGTTGCCACACCATGCTGACCAGCTCCTGTTTCTGCCACAATTTTCTTTTTGCCCAAACGTTTTGCTACCAAAATTTGCCCAATAGTATTGTTTACTTTGTGGGCTCCTGTATGGCATAAATCTTCCCGTTTCAAGTAAACGTTAGTATTGTACTTTTCCGATAAACGCTTAGCTAAAAATAAAGGGGTTGGGCGACCTACGTAGTCTTTCAAAAGTGCATTAAATTCTTCTTGAAAAGTAGGTTCTTCGATAATGCTAAGGTACGAAACCCGTAGTTCTTCCACGTTTGGG
>JANPIG010000964.1:0-1364 GCA_031424875.1 Cytophagales bacterium | reverse complement strand
CTTTAATTCCATATTTAGCCACTTTCAAAGAACCTTTCGTTTTAATTTCAACGGGAACATGGTGTATTAGCCTTAATCCGTTCAATCATATTCCGCTCACTGCCAATGAGTTAGCACAAGATTGCTTGGCTTATATGCAATACACAGGCAAGCCCGTAAAGGCATCACGACTATTTGCTGGCAACGAACACGAAGAACAAACTAAGCGTTTGTCAGTACATTTTCAAAAGCCAAATGATTATTTTAAAACGGTAAAGTATAAAGTTGAAGTAATAGAAAAATTGGGTAGCGAGTATGTTCCTTTTGCAGAAAGAGATTTGAGTATTTTTGAAACCTACGAACAAGCTTATCATCAATTGATTTCTGACATTATTGCTCAACAAAAAATATCAACCAATCTGGTAATTTACAATGCCCCTGTGAGGAACCTTTTTGTAGATGGCGGTTTCGGCAAGAATGAAATTTATATGAACCTTCTGGCAAAATCCTTTCCCGACATGGAGGTTTATGCGGCTTCGGTGGCACAGGCAACAGCGTTGGGAGCAGCCTTAGCTATTCATCAAGATTGGAATACTCAGGAATTGCCTTTAAATTTGATAGAATTACGGAGATATTAGTGAAAATTCTCTGTTCTATAAATCATTCATTAAAGCATGAGTATTCTCAAAAAATTAGCCAGTGAAACCGCCTCTTATGGTGTCAGTACCATCTTGGGGCGTTCGTTAAATTTCTTATTGGTTTTTATTCATACCGCTGCCTTTTTGCCTGGCGAATTGGGCGTGAACATCAAGTTATACAGCTATGTTGCCGTGGCAAATATCATCTATACTTATGGTATGGAAACGGCATTTTTTCGCTTTGCGGCAGAAGACAAAACCAAATATTACAACATCATCCAAAGTGCCATTCTGATTAGTAGTTCCTTTTTTTCGCTGATTCTTATTGTTTTTGCTACGCCTATTATAACGTATTTAGGGTATGCTGGCAAAGAGAATTTCCTAATTTGGTTAGCCCTAATTTTAGCGATTGATGCCATCACCGCCATTCCTTTTGCCCGACTGAGATTAGAAAAACAGACCGCAAAATTCGTTAAAGCCAAGATTATTAATATCTTAATTAATGTTTTCTTAAACGTCTTTTTCTTATTAATCCTAAAAAAAATAGCCGATGGCGATTATCTAAGCAGCCTCCAACCACTTGCCCAAAAGCTGTATAATCCCAAAATTGGAGCGGGTTACATTTTCTTAGCCAACCTGTTGGCAAATGCCACTTTTATTTATTTTCTCAGAAAAGAACTCTTCGATTTTAAGTTTCAGTTTGATAAAAACGAACTCAAAAAACTCTTTTTGTATTCCTATCCCGTT
>JANPIG010000963.1:0-1619 GCA_031424875.1 Cytophagales bacterium | reverse complement strand
CCAAGTCCAACGAAGACGACTAAATCCCTTTCTGACACCTTCTGGTTGAGCATTGAAGTATTTATCGTCTCCTAAAAACGGAGGAGCAATCTTTTCATTTTCTAATAAATGAGCCGTTTGTTCATCATAAAAATATTGGTTGGCAGCCCCATCATGTGCATGGGGTGCAGAGAAACTCAACGACAAACAAAACGGCTTATCTTTGGGCGAATTTTCAATAAAATCTAATGCTTTTTGTCCTGTATATCGTGTGAGATGAACAGTATCTTTCCCTAATTTTTTAAAGAAATATCCCCTTCTATCGTTGTAGGCATTGTTTCTATCATAGTCTTCGTATTTGTCAAATAGTTGATTAAGATGTTCATATTTCACCCCAAATTTTCCATAAAACCCTGTAAAATATCCTGCATTTTTCAGCATCTTTGGATAAGCATTTTCCATATATTCTTCCCTGATATCATCCGTCTGAAAAGTGTATTTGTGCGTCCTTTCTTGCATGGAACTCAATATACTTGCACGGCTCGCTGCACAGATGGGCGTAGTGGCAATTGCCTTTTTAAAATACGTTCCATTATTTGCCAATTTGTCCATTTCGGGGGTATGGGCGTACTTATTACCCAAAAACCCAAGGGCATCCCAACGATGGTCATCAGTTAAAATGAAGATGATATTGGGTTTTGGTTTATGGGTATTTCTATCTGATTGTGCATAATTTTCACCTAAAATGGAGTGGGAAATTAAGACAAAAAGAAGAATTTTTTTCATAGTTAAAATTGACATTTTTTAATTAATTTTATTATCTGCTAACGTAGAAAAATAAACAAAAGCATTCTGAGGGAAGTATAAACAGAAGGCACTTCCCTTAATTGAAAATAAAAATATAATGAATTAAAATGTGGTGATGCCTACATGAGTTCCGATGAAATGAGCAATACCGTTTTTGAACTGATAATTATGAAGTGTAACTCCCGCTTGTCGTCTTGTACTTGGTAAATCCACTGAATTATTTATGGTTATTGACAATCTTTCATTACGTTGAATTTTCATAATACCATTGGGTCCATCTAATAAAGTTTGAAAATCATAATTGACAAAATAAATCGGTAATGCCTTCGACTGATCAACGTAAGCATTAATAATATGATATTTTAATAAATTACTCGCTCTGGTTTTATCCACTTTCGTCAAATCTCCTGTGCCAGCAGCAACACCCGTCAAAAGTGCATTTATTCTTCCCGTACCTGTAAAAGCTGAATTTGGTAAGAATAAAAAAGTTCTTTCTTTGATATCTCTATTGTATTCTTCTTCAAGTCCAGCTACTTTAATTAAGGCAACCATGTAATCCAACTTGTTTCCTGGCAAAACGGTCGTACCCACAGGGGTAGTTTGTTTTTGCATCCACTCCCATGCGGTTTGGTCTTTGAAGGTCGCCAAATCTGGAATTCCAGGCTGGAACTCAAACAATTCTTGAACTTTAAGGTCACCGCAACTCAATAAAAACCCACTTATTAGGCCTATCAACAAACTTGTTCTGAGTTTATATATTTTGTTTTTCATTGTTTATATTTTTAGTAGTCTTTTGGAAACTTCCCGAAAGTTATTTCTACTTTCGGGAAGTT
>JANPIG010000962.1:0-1101 GCA_031424875.1 Cytophagales bacterium | reverse complement strand
AAGATTGAGAAAGATGAAGGAGTGGAGTTTTTGAAGAAGTTTGGGGTTGAGGTGGTTCGGTATGTAGCAAATCTTTAAAAGCTTTGGTACAACTACGATTTGTACGGAATTACGGAAGCCCTCCGTGAAAACCGAAGGCTTCCGCACAGTACGAAATTGGAATCCCGTATAAAAAAACTTTTAACGATTGCCCTTATATATCAATAGCGGGGTTTTAAAACCCTCACTATTGATATTTAGTTTCACCTCTTTATATAACCCAATTGCTCATCCTCATCCTCAAACACCAACTCTGCATCTTTTTCCCAAATTTCCATTTCACATGGTTTGCAGTTGAATTTTAATTTGTATTCATTTTCGCCGTGTTTTAGGGTTAAGGGTTCTACTAATTTTTCACCCATCGTATCACGCTGAAATCTGGCACATTTCCCTAATTCATATTTTACGCAATATTTGGTTGTCATTACTCGAGCTTTACCTGGATCCCATTGCAATTCAAAGGCTTTTTCAATCTCCGTTACACCATGTCTTTTATAAAATGCTCTTGCCAATTTGTTTGAGACATTGTACATAAAATCGAGTTTCTGAACGGGGTATGGATGGTCAGTTTTCGTAATTTGAAACTCCTCTCTATGATATTCTTTTATTCTAACATCAATCAACTGTTCCAAAACTTCCCTTCTAATTTCATTGACTTTTGAAATGGGCAAAAACCAATTTTCCGAAAACTCAACTTCAAGATTATCCACAATAAAAGGCGTATTACCCGTTTTTGCCAAATTCTTTTTAATATTTGGAATAACTGAATCCTGGCTTTTTGCCAATTCCTTTGACGCTTGTAAGGTCAAACTGCTCTGATGTCCATCTTCATCAGTTGCTAATAATTGAAAGCCATCTGGCGTCTCCGTAAAATGTAAAGAAACGCCAATTTTGCGAACAACACTGTTTTCTTGCTCTACCATTCTATTAAATTCAGCATCTGAATTTCTATAAATGATTGTGCCAACTGGCAATGGCTTGAAGGTATTGGGTACAACTACATCGTTCACAATAATATTTATCTGAACACCGTCTGCTTCATTATTTTCGTTGATAAAAAAC
>JANPIG010000961.1:0-2796 GCA_031424875.1 Cytophagales bacterium | reverse complement strand
CACTGGTTCTACGTCATTGCCGTCATTGGCAACAACAGTAATTTTTCCACCTGCGTAAGTAAGCCAAAAGTAGGTGGTTGCCCCTGCATTTGAAATTCTCAAACGCACTTTATCACCCGCTTTGAACTGCGACAGACTACTTTCATTTTTTCCATTTATCAAAAATTTCTCATAATAAACATCACTCACATCCATTGCCGTCATTCGCTTCCATTCGTTGGCAACTTTTGTCTTAAAATATCCTTGCTTGATGGCCTCGGAATAGCTCTGAGTAGTACCTTTTTGAATGGCAAACCAATCAGTAGCATTGTGCAACATTCGATGTACATTTTCGGGTTTCACATCTGTCCATTCGCTCAAAATAATAGGGATTGTAGGAAGAGCTTCAACCCCCGTTTTTTGCCCTTTTGAAGGAATTTTTTTATTCAAAATCATGGAACCATACATCCCAATTTGTTCTTGAAGCATCGAATGAGAATGATACCAATGAGTGCCGTGCTGAACAATTGGAAAACGATAAGTATAGGTTGAATGTGCCTTTATGGGCATTTGTGTAAGATTGGGAACACCATCCCAACGGTTTGGAAGTATTAATCCGTGCCAGTGAAGAGTAGTTTCCTCATTGAGTTCGTTATGCACCACAATCTCGGCTGTATCACCTTCAGTAAATGTTAAAGTAGGCATTGGAATTTGCCCATTCACAGCAATGGCTCGCTTGGGTTTGCCACTAAAATTAACAATAGAATCACGCACAAAAAGGTCGTAATGTACGACCTTTTGTGCAAAAATATCCCTACCAAAAAACATAGATAGGATAGTAAATATTATAATTATCTTGAATTTCATTTTTTTAAATTTTAAGGTTTGATTTTTAAGTAAGCATAAAGAAATATCCGTGGCACGGCTAAACTCATAATATATTGATTAATAAGTGATTACAATAAGCCGTATCACGAATTCACTATCAATTTATTTTGTTCCATCCCTTAAGTTTAATTAATCATAAAAAACATTGTTCCACTCATTACAATCATCAAAGCATCTTCAATGATGGTAACGGTACTCATTGGCAAATTAAAAACTGCTCCTAGACAAGCACATTGAATTTTCTTTTTATTCAAAACACTTTGCAAAACACCAATGATACTAATGGTCATGACCACAAGGGTCGTTAAGTTGGTAATTAATGGATTAAAATTAATCACATTGGCAATACCCAAGCCCAATTCAACAAAAGCATATAGATATGCCCATGCAGGAATTGCCTTTGCCAGCACATCATACATGACATAACTCTCGGCAAACCCTTTGATATTCAGCAACTTAAAAAACGAAAACACTAAAAAGAAGCCTGCCATAAAGTGCCTCATAGCTTCCATCAAATCAAAAGATTCATTTTTTAATTGTACTAAAAGCGTTACGGCAGAAATATAGCCAAAAATCAATAAAATGGGTTTGTAGGTTTCTAACCACGATCTTGTCTGTTCTGCTACTTCATTATGTTGAATGGCTGAAATCTTATATTTGCTTTCAGTTCCACCAATTGCAGTTTGCAAATCTGATAAACCAATGTGTTTGTTCATTGAAATGGTGGCCGTGTTATTTTCTTTTGAAACTTCTACGGCTGTTATATTTTCAATGGCCATTAAGTTATTTTTTACTTTGGCCTCGCAACTCGAACAGGTCATGCCTGTAACTTGATATGTATGTGTCATTTGTCTAAAATTTTAAGTTTATTAACGACACAAATTTCTCTCAAAATACAGTTTTAGCTGTTATACAATTTTGGAAATGTTTGGTAACATTTACAGTTCTTCAAGGGGATGGCGTTTCTTTTCTTTCAACTGTTTGAAGTACGTCGGTGTAAGCCCTGTAACCTTTTTGAACTGTTTGCTCAAATGCGAAACACTGCTATAATTTAATTGAAAAGCTATTTCACTCAAAGAAATTTCATCATAAACTAATAATTCTTTTACACGCTCAATTTTTTGGGCAATATAAAACTGCTCTATACTTATGCCTTCTACTTCGCTAAATAAATTGCTGACATAGTTATAATCAAGACTAAGTTGTTGAATAATCAGTTCTGATAAGTTAACTTTACTTTGGTTGTCTTGATAATGCACAAGTTCAACCACTAAATTTTTGACTTTCTCAATTATCCTACTTTTTTTATCATCAATTAATTCAAACCCAAATTCTAATAGATTTCGATTGAGAGATTGTTTCTGAAAGTCAGTAAGTATTTCCGTAATTTCAACTTCTCCTAATTCGACGGCAATGGGGTGCAGTCCAAATTTTTCTAATTCAGACTGCACAACCATTTTGCAGCGCTTGCAAACCATGTTTTTGATAAATAACTTCATTTACTTTATTGTTTCAACGGTTTTGCCACAAGTCATCATCATTGAGCCATAGTATGGATTTTTAATCGCATTATCTTTGCTCAACCAATTAGCCCCTTTACCATTGTTTGCCATCGGACAGAATTGATAATAAACGGGTTCTTCATATTTAGAAACCTTCATCAAAGTGTAGATATTTTTTGATAAAGTCATAAAATTGTTTCTTTGCTTAGTAGCATCTTTTGTTAAAGAAATACCCGTCGTTTGTTGTTTCAAATCTTTCAAAATTTTCATCCAAACCATGTGAACATCCATGGGTAATTTTTCCATTTTTACCGCATTAATGGCATTCAGCAATTCCTTAGATTTAGCAGATGCCGTAGCAGCGTTGGTCTGAACTAAAGCATCTTTTACAGCAAAATAATTATCAAAAACTGCCTTCAACTGATTG
>JANPIG010000960.1:0-4926 GCA_031424875.1 Cytophagales bacterium | reverse complement strand
GACTGAAAAGGCAAAATAGCCAATAAACGTTGAAAATTATAAGGTTACTTATACGATTTTTATAAGGGTACTTATATTGGAAATGTTGTGTAATGTATCATACCTTTGAAATAAATAAACCCCATCTTAGTTTGACGACCTGATGGGGTTTATGAGTCTTAATATTTCATTAACAAAACTCAATGTAAAGGTATGAAAAAATCAAGTACATTAATGCTGATGTTATTTTTTCTAAATTTCATTAGCTCCTCCTTCTCCTTTTGTCAGAAATTGGAATGGGATTATCCGATTAAGCCTAAGTCGAAAGCATGGGGAAAACTTACAACACCCGAAGAAAGGCTCAATGCTTGTCAAATGGATGAACAAAGTTTAAAGAAAGTTTCGACAGAAGGTTTAGTTTATGTTTGTATGGAGCATCCTTTTTTTGGAAGTTATGTTATTAGCGATAGCCCCATAAATGGGTTAATGAATATCATGAACAATTTTAATGGATATTCGGAGCTTATTGGTAGAGAAAATGCGTTAAAGATAATTATGGAGGTAGTTGCAAGCGAAAACTATAATCAATTGGCAGATTTGAAAGACAGCTCTGCTATTGGAGGAAAGACGCTAATGTGGTCTGGTTTAGAAATGATGATGTGCCAAGACAAACTGATTGACAAATTATCAAAGGATGAAAAAAATATGTTTCTAAAACAATTAGCTTTAAAATATGATGAAAAATCCAAGTATAAAGAATATTTTGGCGGAATAAATCATAAAGTTACCGCCTTTTTGAGCAGGAAGCTTTTGAAAAGTTTAGGTGAAAAAACTGATAGTGAAAATAAGGAGAAACAGAAAAAATTTGATTCATTTGATAGTAAGATGATTATTGACGATGGAACAGTCGTCAAAGAAATGATTGCCCAATTCAAAAATTATACTAAAAATCTAAAATGACAAATCTAAATCTTTTTATCACTTTTTTATTTTTAAGCCTTTTTATCTTCTGTACATCGTGTCTTCCCAATGACAATGTGTCATCTTCATGCTATCAAGGTGATCCGCTTGAAGAACTTCCTTGGCTAAAAAAAGTCGTTGAGGACTTTGACCGCCCCAAAAGTGGACCTTATATTTTATCACTGGTTGAATACAAGGATGAACCATATTTTGTTATGGCAAGTCCCGTCTTTTCAACCCCGATGAATTACATTTTCAACTGTCAGGGAAAGACCATTTATCAATTAGGAATAGATTATAAAAATTTTTTTGATGAAAGAAGACATATAAAAGTAATAAAAAGAAAAGATTAGCCAATGATATGAAAAAATGTATTCTTTTATACATACAGATACTGATAGGAAATGTTTGTATTGCTCAAACTGTTTATACTCCTAATGGGAGTCAAGTACCCTCAAATGCTCCTTTCACTTATGATGAAGCTAACTTTTCAAACTGGCAACTTCAAAATTTTCAAAATAATGTTTCAAATGGGGTGTATGGGAGTAGTTGCGTTGTTATAAGTGGATATTCCAGACAGTACAATTGCCATGGGTATGCTTGGCATACATCTTTGGGAGGCTTTCAAAAAGCAATAGCACAGTATATTGATTATGGTTATTATGTGGAAAATACCTACTCAGTAGAAGCATATACTGCTGGCAACAATCCGAGTTATACCCAAACGAGTTACAATAATCAAGGTAGATTGAGGGTTAGATATAGTGGAGACCACTCAGCGGTAACAACCTATTATCCAGGTCTTTATCTTTCAAAATGGGGTCCCGGTCCTTTAGTTAGACATAGTGCTAATGATGTACCCGATGGTTATGGCTCTCCATCCACTTACTGGACTTGTAATTATACACCACCATTAACGGGAGTGTATTTAGATAATTCGCAAACCCCAAATAACTACGCAATACCTGTTTCGTGGGGTTCTCATAATTTCAGAATAAGTTATGGACTCAATCCAGATACTGATCCATATTACCAAACAACAGCTTCAAGTACAACGATAAATAGCCAAGATGGATATTCAGCAAACTTCTCATTTTCGGGTAGTAATAATGGAGGATTATCAGTTACTATGTATGGTACTTATCGCTATTCATTTCTTTTCTTTAAACCAAATGGAGCAAGAATTGCCGTTTACCCAAATCCCGCTGTTGATGAAACGACAGTAGAGCTGAAGTCTTCGGATGAAGAGCAAAATATAGTGCCTGTACTGGATGCTGAAAAAACGGATGTAAAAATAACAGAGTTGTTTTTATTGGATGAAAATAACAATGTTAAAAAAACGTATCAAATGCCTTCTGAAAATGAAAATAAAGGAGTAATAAGATTTGAAAGAAACATGAAAGGAACATTCTACCTGAAAGCCTTATTTTCAGATGAAACATCACAAACTAAAAGACTTATTATTGGTCAATAACTATCTATTAGTTTAAAATCATCTTGAATATTTAGAAGATAAATTGAAAAACGTAGGGCTTTTGTAAAGGCTCTACGTTTTTTATTGCTTTCGTATTGAGAGTATAAAAACTAATCATAATCCGCTTTATCTACCAATTTTTGTATAGATAAAGCGGATTAGTGATTTATAATCCGCTTTATCTCTGTATATTTGTATAGATAAAGCGGATTATGATGGAACAAATAGTAGGAAGACAACAACAAATAATACAGTTAAAAGAGGCACTGACTTCTAATAAACCCGAAATGGTTGCCGTGATTGGCAGAAGAAGAGTAGGAAAAACATTCTTGATAAGGAATGTCTATGAAGCTAATATTTCTTTTGAATTGACTGGTGTACAACACGCAACCTCAAAGGAACAAATATTGGTTTTCTTAGCACAATTATCAAAACATTTTCCTTTATTTCCCATCAAAGAGAAACCAAAATCTTGGATAGAGGCTTTTGTGATGTTGAGTCAAGCCATTGAAAAACAGGAATTTACAGAAAAAAAAGTTATTTTTATTGATGAATTGCCGTGGCTCGGCACAAAACGTTCGGACTTTCTGAAAGGATTGAGTTGGTTCTGGAATAGTTGGGCTACCAAACAAAATATAGTGGTGGTAATTTGTGGTTCGGCAGCTTCGTGGATGATTGAAAAAGTAATTAATGACCGAGGAGGGCTGCATAACAGAGTTACGAAATTAGTTTATTTGTACCCTTTCACTTTATCAGAAACGGAAGAATTTTTGATTTCACGAAAGATAAAATTAAGTCGTTATCAAATAATTCAGTTATATATGACCATGGGAGGCATTCCGATGTATCTTGACCAACTGAAATCTGGGTTGTCGGCAGTGCAAAACATTCAGAATATTTGCTTTGCACAAGGTGGTTATTTAAGGAAAGAATTTGATAGGTTATTTTCTTCTCTGTTTGATAATTTTCAAAATCATGTAGAGGTAGTTAAGGCATTAGCGAGTAAAAAAATGGGGCTTACTCGCAATCAAATTATTGAAATTACAAAATTTACCAATGGCGGAATGCTTACCGAGCTACTCAGCGAACTTTCCCAATCTGGCTTTATAGGAATTTATAGTGGTCATGGTAAAAAAAGTAGAGAAAGTATTTATCGCCTTACCGATGACTATTCTCTATTCTATCTCACTTTTTTAGAATCGCTTGGTGAAAATACTAACGCCGATTTCACACGACTCAGCGAATTGCCCAGATGGAAAGCGTGGAGTGGCTATGCTTTTGAAAATGTGTGTTTATATCACATTGACCAAATTCGTGAGAGCCTGAGTATCAGAGGGATATATTCAACTACTTCGTCTTTTTTTGCCCTTCCAAAAGATGGTTTATCGGGTACACAGATTGATTTGATTATTGACCGAAACGATAATTCTATCAATATTTGTGAAATCAAATTTAGTGAACAAGACTATGTATTGACCAAAAAAGATGTGGATAATATTAACCTAAAAAAACAGATTTTTAGGTATCATTCAAAAACAAAAAAACATCTTTTTACGACTTTAATCACAACATTTGGAGTCGTAGAAAACGCTAATAAGGTTAATCACATTGACCAAGTTGTAACGATGGATGAGTTGTTTAAGTAGTTATTCATCACTATTTCCATAAAATATACAAAATACGCTAATTTCTTCCGTATTTTCGGGTAGAATTTATAACCATAAAGCAAATTGAATTTATGTCAAAAATTACAAAGAATGTGTTAACGGTTTTAACGATAGTATTGATTTTGGGTATTTTTTTCTATCCAAAACTTAAAACGGTTTTTAAACCAAAAGACGAAAAAGATAAAAAAGAAGCTGGTGGAGGTAAAGATGCCAAAGGGGGCAAGGGCGGCAAAACTTCGGTGATTGTTACGGTAATTCACCCGACACGGTTAGATGATTTGGTGAATACAAACGGCACTATTTTACCCAATGAAGAGGTGGAAATCAGAAGTGAGATTTCGGGTAGAATTGTTACGTTGAACATCAAAGAGGGCAATTTCGTAAAGAGGGGTACTACTTTGCTACATATTAATGATCAAGATTTGCAAGCCCGTTTGAAGAAATTGGGTTTCAACAAAAAATTAGCCGAAGATAACGAAGCCCGCCAGAAGAAACTTCTTGATAAAGAGGCAATTAGCCAGCGAGAATACGATATTGCGGTTAATTCAGTCAATACTATTTCAGCAGATATTGAAGATTTATCGGCTCAAATTCAGAAAATGACTTTGAAAGCCCCCTTTGATGGAACAATTGGTTTTAGGTTTGTCAGTTTAGGAAGTTATATTTCCCCCACTACCAAAATTGCTACTTTGACTAATACAAATCCTGCCAAAATAGAGTTTGCCGTTCCCGCAAAATATTCGTCTATCGTAAGAAAAGGAGGAAAAGTTGAATTTACAGTTGAGAATTCTGAGCAAAATTACGTGGGAACGGTTTATGCCATTGACCCTAAAATTGACCCTGATA
>JANPIG010000959.1:0-2538 GCA_031424875.1 Cytophagales bacterium | reverse complement strand
CCATTCTTCTACTGTTAATGAATTTAATAGTTCTATAAGTTTTTTATCTAAGATAGAAAAGAGATTCAAAGTTTGTATTATGGCTTGATTTTTCACTACTATCGTTTTATAGGATAACGCATGATTATTGAGATTATATATCTGGATTGCTCTAGCTCTACTACACAATAGGTAAGTCCACCAACCACAGTTATTTGCAAAATTAAATAACTCACGCCAAATAGTATATTCTACATGGCTAAAAAGTTGATAGCATCGGTCAAAAAAACAGTTCGAATATCATACTCATTTCAACAAACTCATTACCGCTTCATCGCCTATTACTGCATTGTTGGGTCGAGGATTTTTCTCAGTAAAAACTTGTAAATCTTTATCTGTCAATAGTACGTTCGGAGTTTCATCAAATACGCCATCTTTCATCACATTTTCAGTACTTAGTTTCAAATGCTTGACTAAAAAATGATAAGTGGCTTGCCTTTTATTTTTGCCATAATCATGCTTTTCATTAGCAAAGTGAACGTTTTCAATATTATTTTTTGCTCCATAAAATCCATAAATTCTTTGAATAAAAGGATATTCATTTTGTGGGTTATTCTTTGTCCAATCATCACCATCTGATACCAAAAGCATAGGTCTGGGAGCTGCCAGAGCCGCAATTTCAGGGTTACTGGTCTGGTTGTCAGGACGTTTATGTACGGGCATGCCACTTTCGCAAACGCAACCGCCAAAGAAATATTCCGACACCATCACTACTGGAACGCTAACCTTTATACGCTCGTCCAAAGCCGTGAGCATAAACGCCTGCGTTCCTCCGCCAGACTCACCCGTAACGGCAATTCTCTCAGTATCTACGTCTGGCAAAGAACTCAAAAAATCCAAAACTCGCATACTATTTATGGTCTGCAATTTAAAAGCTTTGGGATTGGCATGACTGCACTGTTTGGAATCACTGTAGCCAATCATATCCTATGCAAAGACTACTGCCCCCATGCGTGCGAGCGTAATACAACGTTGCTGGGTTTGCTCCAAAAAACGCCCTTTAAAGCCTTCCCAATGCCCATGTGTGCATAATATACCCGCTTTTTTGCCCTTCATATTTAGGGGTCGATACAGATTTCCGGTTACATAAAAGCCTGGCAAACTCTCGAAAGCTACGTTCTCTACAGTATATCCATTCATCTTTTTTAAGCTGTGAATGATGGGTTTTGTAGGTGTTTTATTGGTAAAATTTGTCAATTCAGCACCGTCCAAAATACCTTGCTTAATCAAAGTTCTACGCATGGCCCAAGCCAAAGAATCTGGCACTTTTTGGGCTAATTCTTGATGAAATTTCATGCCTTCTTCCACCGTGAAAAATGCCCCCTGACACAAATCAGGCTTTTGAGGATTGAATTGAGCAAAAACAATTTGATTAATAAATAAAAGTAGGGTTAAGACTTTGATTCCCATGAGTTTATATGGATTATATTTCTCATAAAGATAGAAAAATATGAATAAAAAGCCAACATTCCTCTGTCCGAAGGCATGGGGTTAATAACAAATTTAGGCTAAGGCCATTAAGTGCCATCTTTTAGATTTTATAATTCTTCACAATAATAACCTACCTTTTTCAAGTTATTACAAACCAAATGACTCACATTTTCTTTACTTTCGATTCTGAGAATTTGATCGCAATCTTCAAAATCAAAATTGTATTTAGTACGAGGTATTAATGTGTCTAAAATTGATTTAAGTACCTCAAAATCAGTTTTCTGTACTGATGTTTTGAAAACATATATTTCCATTGATGACAGATTTAATTTTGCACTGTTCTATCTTATCGACAATGCAATTTAAAAAAGAGAAATGACAGCCCTATGTCAGGAGTATTTTTATTCCTGAAATTTATACTCTTAGATGTCATTATTGAATTTATCCTTTCAGCGGTTAGGCGTGAATGAGTATTTCAGACTTCCAATTCATTTTTTCATGGTATATTTCTGTCGTTCCCATGCTTCTATGTAGTAATTATTTTATTTTGTAAGTCTGTTATAATTTTGTATTCTTGAAAATAACTATATCACTTTACACCCAATATTGTATTATATTTGAACACACATTTCATTACCAATTCAAACCTCTGAAACAAAGAGGCTAATTATGAGTCAAAAACCAATCCGAAAACAAGATGCTTTGGACTATCATTCCAAAGGTCGCCCTGGCAAAATTGCCGTTGTCCCAACCAAAGAAACTGAAACCCAAAGAGACCTTTCACTTGCCTATTCACCGGGCGTTGCCGAGCCTTGTCTGGAGATTGCTGCAAACCCCGAAGATGTTTATAAATACACGGCAAAAGGCAATTTAGTAGCAGTTATTTCTAACGGAACAGCCGTTTTGGGTTTAGGAAATATAGGCGCAGCGGCCTCCAAACCCGTTATGGAAGGGAAGGGTGTTTTGTTTAAAATCTTTGCCGATATTGACGTTTTCGATATTGAACTCAACACTGAAGACCCTGAAGAACTCATCCGTACTGTCAAGATTTTAGAACCCACTTTTGGG
>JANPIG010000958.1:0-3268 GCA_031424875.1 Cytophagales bacterium | reverse complement strand
TTTGCCTTCATTCAGGAAAAACGCCCCTGCTTGTTGGTACTGATTGAGGGCTAAACCTTTGGTTTGGAACTGAAACATTCGGGTTTGGATGCGTTCCCATTCCCAACGTTTGAGGTGTTCGGCATTGGCTAATTTGATTTCCTGCATTCCCTGAATCAGTTGCACGAGCGAGCCTTGATTTTTGGCAGCAACATCAAACATTTTGAAGTCTAATTTGCGTCTTTCCTTCAAAAACAGCACCACCCAAAGCCCATAAAGCACCGAACCGATAATGAAAATCAGGAAAATGGACGTACTATACATCGCCAAAACACCGCCAAACATCAGCAAATTGAACATCGAAAAGAGCGTATTGAGGGTTTGCCCCGTTAGGAATTGTTCGATACGGCTGTGGTCGCCGATGCGTTGCATGATGTCGCCAAACATTTTGGTATCAAAAAATGACATCGGTAATTTCATCAACTTTATCAAAAAATCGGACAGAATTGATAAATTGATGCGAATGCTGATGTGCAGTAAAATCCAAGAACGGATAAATTCTACGACGGTTCTACTGGCAAAAAGCATTAATTGAGCCGCCAAAATGACGTAAATAAAATTGAGATTACGAGTTTGAATCCCCACATCCACAATGGATTGGGTCAGAAAAGGGAACACTAATTGCAAGCCACTGCCCACCAAAAGCCCCACCACAAGCTGTAAAAGCAGTTTTTTGTAAGCCCAAAGATATTTCAACAAATAACTAAAATCTAAGCCATTGTTTTTATCGTCTTCACGCTCAAAGAATTTGGGCGTTGGTTCAATCAGCAAAGCCACGCCCACGGGTTCGCCATCTTCTTGGGAGGTTGCCCAATGTTCGCAGAAGTCAGAAGCGGACATGGTGCGTAAGCCTTTGGCGGGGTCGGCTAACAAAACAGAGCCTTTTTTTGCTTCTACCAATACCACAAAATGATTTTGTTGCCAGTGGATTATACAGGGCAGTGGAGCATCTTTGATAAGTTTCTGGAAAGGGACTTTTACGGCTAAGGTTCTGAAACCTACGCCCTCGGCAGCCTCTGAAATGCCCAATAACGAAACCCCTTCCCGACTAAACCCAGAACTATCCCGCAATTTTTGAAGATTGAGATTACGCCCGTGATGTTTAGCTATCATCCGTAGGCACGTAGGTCCACAATCCATTTGGTCGAGTTGTTGATAGAAGGGGAATTTGGGCATTTTAAGAGTTTTCAGTTTTATAATTTCAACTATTTTTTAAGCCATAACCTGTTCCGCAAATACCTTCACATGATATTTCAAATCCAGAATGGTATATGGCGAAACCAATTCTTTTCCATTAATAAAGAAAGTTGGCGTATGAGTAATCTGTGCCTGACTACTCCACTCTATAAAGTTATCTAACTGATTTTTAGCCTGTTCTGTGATTTTAGTTGGATATTTTTCAGCCCAATCTTCATAGTTGTCAACTTTGTACCATACATTTAATGCTTCATGAATTTGTAATTTATCAAGACTACAAATGTGTTTTATAACCTCGAAAGTATGCTTGCCACCTGTGAAAATGAATTCAACTTTTACATAGTCACGATAAACTTCAATGAGATTGTTCAATTCTCCGTGGGCTTTAGCACAGGGTCCACAAAATGGATTTGACACCATTGTTATCAATACAGGAGCATCTGATTCCCCGAATGTGATGGGACTAAAGCCGACTGGAACTTCTCGTTGATTTTCAAGGTGATTCATAAAGATTTCATTATTGTATTTGTAACTCTTTAATGAACGTTCTAAATTGGGAATCGTTCCTGCCTTTTCGAGAGAAGGTTTTACAAAAAACCATATCGCTGTTGGAATTAATAAGCTGATTATCAATAAATAAGAAGAAGAAATCGTTGGTATTTCGATTGAATTGTTCGTAAATAAAACAACAAACTCTAATACCAAAATAGCTTGAATAACCAAACAAAGTGTACACCATTTTTTGACAATTTGCCATTGATAATACACCGAGAAAATGGTATAAGGCAAGGCAATAATTGATACAAACGTAAGCGTATTGAGCATCAACAAATTATGCGTCAAAAAGGCAGTCATGGTAAAAATGCAAGTACCCACAAAATAGCAAAAGCCAATTTCTGCCCAGCTAAAATGTTGAAATAATTTTGAGCCTGACGAATCCAAAACAGTATCACAATTAGTCTGTTTATTCAGATTACAGAGTTTCTCAATCGTTGGGCTTTTGATCCCATACTTACCCAATAGAATAATGGTACTAACGGCTGTACCGAAACCCACGATTAGCCACAATAAAGTATTTTGCCAAGTATCAGCAATAGCTAAACCACCTAAACTAATAAGCCCAAGCGTAATAAAACCGAGCCATTTTTCAATTTTTTCAAAAGTTTCTTTTCGGGCAATTTTTTCAAAATCAGGTTCTCCTGAACTCTCAGATTTTTCTAATAGCAAAATTACGCCTTGCCATTTTAAGCTGAAGAGTTCAAGAGTCTCTGTAATGTTTCCTATTTCAGAATCCCAATAGGTAACTTGCTGATTTTTAAAACTTTGCAGCAATACAAAATGTCCTTCATGTCCATCTTCTATGTGTGCGATGGCAGGATAAGTGATTTCCTGTAACTGTTGCGGAGAGATTTTAATCGCCAAATTATCAACCTTCCACTCCGATAAGACATCAGAAAGCGTTGAAAGACTTGGATAGTCTGGATGAAATTTGAAGGCAGTTTTTAAGGTATTTTCTGTAACGTTTACCTCTAATTGTTTAACGATTTGTTCAAGGTTATTTTGATAGTTCATTAGGATAGTTGTATGTTTTATAACTTTTCAAAGCTTTTTAAATTTTCTCTTTAATTTAATAAAATAGTTTCTCAAAGTTATAACCAATTACACCTTGTAAATTGGGGCTTTGATCATTTTCACCCGTAGGAACGTAGGACTACAATCCATTTGGTCGAGTTGTATATAGAAGGGGATTTGGGCATGAGTGTGGCTGATATGGAATAATAAAGAAACTCTAAATACGATGTAACTTTAAGTGTGAGATGTTTTGACTATTCTACAAACATAGTTACTTTATTTAATCTTGTTGCATACAAGGAAATATGAATTTATCATTTTTAGGATTTATCTTAATCTCTTGATACTCTGTTTCTGTAATACCATCTAATGCTTGATCAAAAAAAATATCTTTCGTTTTAAAAGGTAAATAATATGAATCAACAAGTCTATAATTACTGTATTCTATCTTTCTTGAAGG